>JAAZCB010000374.1 GCA_012513545.1 Clostridiaceae bacterium | reverse complement strand
TTTTATTTTCGTCATTAACAACCCATGGATTCATCATCCAACACCAGTCTCCATCAAGCCAGACAGATCGGATTAATCTTTTATTAAGTTCCTTACAAACTGTGCTCTTGCCAACACCCATCGTCCCGTTAATAATAATCAAATTCTTCATGGTATATCTCCAAATTTAGTGTTTAGAAATGCTTATTTTGTGCAACAACTGATTACCTTTTCAGTAAAAGCAACTGCTATTTTCTGTGACTCTTCCGTTTCAAATTTCTTTACATCCTCACCTGCTTTTTTCTGTACAGCAGCCTTGCCAATATAATTTAATTTAAAGTGCTCGCAAAAACGTTTAATTCCATCCTCAAAGGGACTTATGCCATATTCGAGGTCATAACCGCATGTAGCAATTATTCCGCACATTTTCCCTTCCAGCAGACTCGGCCCGGGTTGTTATCCATAATATTTGTGAAGTCCATATAAACGGTCAAGCATTGCTTTCATTGGAGCAGTGCAGTACCAGATGAATATCGGACTGGCTAAAATAATGCAGTCCGCCTTCAGTATTTCATCTGATATATCATACATGTCATCTTGTATTGAACAACCGTATTCACCTAATCTATCCTGGCATTGAAAACATTCCAGACAGGGTGCAATCTTTTTATTATAAAGAAAAATTGTCTTAACCTCTGCTCCTTTATTCTCTAACTGATTTAATAAGGGTTTCACCAGTGTTGCCGTGTCTCCATATTTTCTTGGACTACCTTGGAAAACTAATACTTTCATATACTCTCTCCTATCGAGGATGAATAACTCATACTTCAAATATATCCCGGCGTTAACTACTCCATAGATTTAGACTCCACTTTTTTAATGCGTTACCATCAAAATAACACCTATGTTCATATAGACCTTTATCATTAAGCATAATCGGTAAAAAATACGGAAGATTATGGGCAATGCCTGTATTTTTCGGATGTAAAATCCAATCTACCCTCTTCCAATCTAGAATGCCTTCATCAACCCTCCTCGGTGTATCATATTCAAAACTCTCATCAATTTCAGAAATAAAGGCATAGGTACCCCCCCCTGATGGTTTTCCATTTACGGTCCATGTTACAACACCTTAAAACTTAACATCTTCAAGTTTTATCGCTGTCTCTTCCATCACTTCCCGCAGAACGCAATCTTCTGGGGTTTCGCCATCTTCAAAGCTTCCTCCAACTCCATTCCAGCTTCCCATCCAGCTTGGTTTTTCTCGATTTAACAATAATACTTTGTCTTGTTGCGCTATAAAGCATATAGTATATTCAAACATTTTTGTCACCCCAGTGATTCATTAAAAATAGAAGCAGCTTAAATTTCTCATTCAAAAGTGCGTCATGAATGGTGTCACCTGCACGATATGTTGGAGATCGGTTGCATCTGCAATGTCTTTAATATTGCGAACTATAAATCATCCGAAGCTGTAAATTTCTTTATCTTTGTTAGTTCCACATACTCTTTCTTTAGCTCAAATAATAATTTAAAATGTTCTGTCTTTGTATGTTGAACTTGTGAATCCGTGTTTGCCCAAGCCTCAACTAGTAATACACTGTTTTCATCGTCAATCGGATAATAATACTCATACAAAAGGTTCCCTGGTTCCTGCTTTGAAGCGTCCATAATCCCCAAATCCTTCACCTTTCTGGTGAAATCATCCCTTTTTCCCTCTTTTACTTTATAGGTAACATGCATAAGAATTATTTTATGCAGCGTTTTTTCAGTGTTTGATTCCGAACCGAATTCAAGTTTACTGTTCATTTCATCCCTCCATAATTTCTATGCATTTCTAAATATAAGGCAGTAACTGTGATCATATCCAAAACCATACTCTTCAGATTCTTTATTACCTTCCCAGTGAATAATAATCTCCTTTTCTAAAGTTAACACTTCACTTACACTATTTGCAACATCCCATGCCAATTTAGTAAAAACACCATCTTTTATTATGTTGCTTATTTCAATAATAACATAGGCATTAGGTTTTAGTTTAA
>JAAZCB010000373.1 GCA_012513545.1 Clostridiaceae bacterium | reverse complement strand
TAACTTAATCTTACTGCACGCTTTTTAAATTCTTCGTCATATTTTCTCCGGTTTTTGTTTGGCATGATCGTTCCTCCTCGGCTTTCTTCTATCTTACCAAACTATCCGAAATTGTAGCATAGAACCGGCGGCTTGTCTGAAAGAATCATATTATTCCCCCCAAAAAATTGCACAATGGTTAACCGAAATTATTTTTAATGCAGGCCGGTGTAATCAGCGCGCAGGAATACTTTGAAACTAACTGTCTTTTAACTACACTTCTGCAAAATTTTTATAATAAGGTTTCGTATGAAGTTGGCACTTAGATTTGTTTTGACATATAATTCGCTATCCTTGGCTTTAGGCGCTTACTTTAAATTTGTTTCCTAAAAACCTACGATTATAATGGTATTTATTGATTGAACATCAGGTTTCTATAGTAATGGGTGCAGCTATACCCACTAAATTAGCAACTGGCGTATAAATATCAATATCCTCCGCTGGCGTATGTATTGAAACAATCAAACAATACCTTGCACTTTTATTATAACGACCTAGATGAGGTCTTTCCCTCCACCATCCAATAATAGGATAAACAGCAATTACACCGGAATCAGCTAAATCAGCAGCAGAACCTTCCCATATATCTGAATGTATGGAACCTTTATTCCGTCCATTAGCTCCGATCATCCATTTATCTGATGCGCTTTTTGTTCCAGGGCGTGCTTCTTCTTCATTCCACGCTGCCGCATTAATTCTTCTCACAAATTCGTCCGTTGTTTCGCTTGGTGATTTTACATCGAAGCGTAAACCATGGGAAGGATAGCGATAGCGATCTTTCCAGCCAATTTCCCCCGGTCCCGGTTCAATGAAATAAGAAAGCGTCACTTTCATACTCACCTTAATATCTGGAGGTAATGATAATAAAACTTCTTTCGGCCATGGCAAATCATATAGATGCATTTCCTTGGTTCTATATCCACTGCCTGTTGGTTTTTTCTCATAAGGTTGGATAAAGGCTTGTGATATCAAAGTAAGGGAATTCCCGGCACTGTACAATGCACGGTTGAGATCGGGTACACCGTAACCACAAATCCTTAGCAATCTGGAATATGCCCCTTGGATTGATCCTTAAGAAATTGTTTTTGTAGTTCATCTGTCCACTGGGCGGAATGAACAATTAAGGCACGCACCGTTTCTGGCCAGCATTCAGGATAATAACATTTAATTTGCGCTGCCAACCATGCGGCTTTAGCAGTTGCAGCGCTGGTCATATTATGGCTTCTAAAGTAACTGATAGTAGGCTTGTAGAAGGTCGAAAGGAGTGATAAATCATAACTTTCATCGATAAAGCCTTGTCCATCATGAGATAGGTTTCCTCCCTCCAACACTACATCTGGCTTATTTGGCCATTCATCGTCCCAGGTGATAGATACAGTTGTAAAAGGCGAAAGCTGTCCAGCACTAGCAACAGGGGTATAACCCTCTAAAGTCTTATTTTTTATAATATCAATTTCTGTATAGGCCCCAATTGTTAAAGCGTTCCATGCCTGTGCCGGGTCGTGAATTGATTCGTTTAGCTGAGCATTCGGATAATCCAAGGCTTGTGATAAATCGTTAACATTTCCTGCACAAACAATAAATAATCTCTGGTTATTATCTTCTGCGCCAGAAGCCAGATTATCGATTTGACCCGACCAGGAACTAGGACGTCCCATATCTCTGGTATCCGAAGCAGATATTGCCAAACAATGAATACGGCCTCTAAAAGGTGCCTGAATCTCAGCCAAGCTTACCGCTTGTGTTGTCACATATCCCCACAATTCTTGACGGTTCTTTGCCGGTGAACGGGGAATAATTTTTACAGATTCAAGACAATGCAACAAAGCAATCCTGTCCCTGCTGGTCAAACACTCTTGCAAATCACCGTAAGCAGCAATCCCGGCCATTAATGTCCCATGTTTGTCATGATCATCAGTTCCCCAGCCAGGATCTACTGTCATACAATCTTCATCTTTTAAAACTGGTGCTATCAGCGGATGACCATTATTTATACCCGTATCAAGAACGCATACGCTAACAGTTGGATTCGAAATAACATCTATACGTTTTAATAATTCCCGTACCCATTCTGCTTGTTCACGGTTTGGCATATCCAGCCAAAAAGCAGCAGTCTCCTTGGCAAGACGGTATTCTGCAATGTAATCAGAGTTTCTTGTAAGCAATTCTAAATCATGCTTATTAACCAATACTACTTTGACCATTCTTTCCGGAAAACGAATAAAACCTGCTGAAGCTTTTATATTCTCCTGTTCCAATAAGTGTTCGAAATCTCTTAAAACATCCGGGTTGTCACTGCTCAACCATACTTCACACCAAGCTTTTTCATCTTCAGGGATTAATTCTTTAGTATCAGTCCAAAAGGATTCAATAAGCAATGCTTTTCTAAGATC
>JAAZCB010000372.1 GCA_012513545.1 Clostridiaceae bacterium | reverse complement strand
TTTATAGTTATTGTTTAATGGCAATACAACTTCTTTCTCGATGGCTATCCACAAATCCTTGGCGATTTTAGCAACAGGCTTGTCACTGATTAAAGCAACAGTTTTTAAATCAAACTGAGTTCCAATGCAGGCAACCAGCTTGAGAATATCCATAGTTTCCTCAGGCAGCAACTCAAGACCTTTTACCAACAAGTCTACTACATTATCACTTATTTCAACAGCCTCTACTTTTTCCAGGTCATACACCCATTGTCCTTTTTCTGTAAGGAATGTGAAGGTTCCCTGGAGATACAAGGTTGTTAAAAGCCGGCTGATGAAAAAAGGATTTCCCTTGGTCTTGTGAAAAATAATGTTTGTCAAAGGCTCGGCTTCCTTGGTGTGACAATATAAGGTGTCGGCTATCAATTGATTTATTGAAGAAAACTCCAGAGGTTTCAGGAATATTTGATGTACAGGCGTATGTGAAGCTTCCTGCACATTCATAAGCTCCTCCATCAGCCGGATCAGTGGATGACCTGCTTGAACCTCATTGTCTCTGTAGGCTCCTATAAAAAGAATATACTTTACATTGCCCGTTGCTATAATATAATTGATTAAGTCAAGAGTCGACGTATCGCTCCATTGAAGATCATCCAGAAAAATTACCAGAGGATGTTCCGGTCTTGCAAAAACTTTGATAAATTCTCTGAAAGTCATCTGGAATCGATTTTGAGCTTCCAAAGGGTTGAGCTCTGCCACCTGGGGCTGAGGGCCGATAATCTGCTCCAATTCAGGCAGAATATCTATAACTACTTGAGCGTTATTCCCCATGGCAGCAAGCAGCCGCTCCTTCCAATTATCCAAACTATGCTGGGACTGTGCAAGCAGCTGTTTTATCAATTCCTTAAAGGCTTGAGTTATTCCGTAGTAAGGTATGTTTCTCTCGAATTGATTAAATTTACCGGTAATAAAGTGACCTCTTTTACCTGTTATTGACTTGCGAATCTCGTGAATCAGTGAGGATTTTCCTATCCCTGAATACCCACTGACCAGTAATAATTCAGAAGTGTCGTTCGCTGCTCTTTCGAAAGCATTGACCAACACTTCAATTTCTGCTTCGCGCCCATACAACTTATGAGGAATCTCAAATCTTTCGAGGATATCTTCCTTTCCGGGTATAAATCCGCTTATATCCCTTTTTTCATGAAGCATTTGCTTGCAAAACTCAAGATCCTTCATTAATCCGAATGCCGATTGATACCTTTCCTCAGCTGTTTTAGCGATCAATTTCATTATGATATCCGAAAGAACAGCAGGAATTTCAGGATTTATATCAATGGGGGAACTTGGCTTTTTTGCTATGTGGGAGTAAATCAGCTCTAACTCGTCATCACCATAAAAAGGCAATTTTCCTGTGAATAACTCATAAAACGTAATGCCCAGAGAATATAAATCGGTTCTGTAATCGACTGGTCTGTTTATTCTCCCGGTTTGCTCGGGAGATATATAATTCAGGGTACCTTCCAAAGTGTTCAAGTTGATGCATTGAGACGATTCTCTTATTAATTCGGCAGAAATACCAAAATCAATAATTTTCACCTGATTGGTTTTATAGTTCCAAACATAGTTGCTTGGATTAACATCTTTATGTACAATGTTTTGTTTATGAATTTGAATCAAAGAGTTGGTCATCTGAATTGCCAGCGACAGTTTTTCAGTAATATCTGCTTTAGAAGATTTCAATACCTTTGTAACTGATTCTCCACCGATATCCTCCATAATGATAGCAAGACTGTTGTTGAATTTTTCCATATTATATGCTTTTATGGCTCCCTCCAGAGTCATCTTATTCATAATTTCATATTCCCGGATGAAAGCTGACAGCTCTTTTGCAGATGGGTATTCTCTGTTTAATAGTTTAATAACGACAGGATAATTATCTGAATCTCTGGTTGCTCGCAATATAGTGGAATTTTCGCTTATATAAATCTCTTCTGTAACTTTGTAACCGATCAGGTGAATCATAGTATTTCCTCCAATGTAATTATATGTAAGGTCAAATAACTATTATTATATAACTTGTATATCGGCACTGCCCAAAAAAAAAATTAGTATCTCGAAGCTCATATATAATAGAACTGACTGACTATGAATATTTTATCAAATATTACAATAGATGAAAAGACGCAACAGCAATTTCCTCCTTTTTTAGCAA
>JAAZCB010000038.1 GCA_012513545.1 Clostridiaceae bacterium | reverse complement strand
TAATCTTGATATAATAATAAGTAGGTTCATATAATTGACATAACATTTAAGTTTTTTGACGTGTATGGTATTTTGTTGTTTTTAGTACGTTTATTAGACAATAATATTAAGAATTATACTGTCAACCAAATTGGAATAGATCAAGCCTAATCCTCCAACTCCTATAATAAGGGATAAGTGCCCGAAGTACTGAGGCTCTTATCCCTTATAAAATGTAAGTTAAAGGAACATACTATAAAAATAATCAATCAGTGATTAAGTTAAGACTAAGGTTATGGAGAAATTTCCCGTATCAAACCAAAGTAAACGAATTAATCCAATCATCAACTCCATTTTTTCTTGCTGTTTCAATAATTCTTAAAATATTGTTTATACTGTCTTTTGGATATGTAACGTGTAATTCCCCTGTAAAGTATTCGTTTTGAACATCAATAACCAATAGTGCTTTCTTCATTTATTTCGTACCTTCCTTATGGAATTGAGTCAAAGGGGACTGTCCCCCTTTGACTTGGGTATGTTGTTTTATTTGCCTATGCTTTTTTTGATCCAGGGAAGCTTTCCGCCAACCTTGAGGATTTCTGCATCAAGAGCCGAAAGCGTGTGGCTGAGCTCAATTTTTATACCCTTTGTTGTATTTACAAGCGTTACTTCGCCTTTCAGGTCACCGATGCTGATTTCAAGGTTATCACCAAGTTCGATTCGGTCATAATCAGCAGGGTTTTTAAAGGTAAGAGGCACTATCCCGAAGTTTACAAGATTTGCAAGGTGGATTCTGGCAAAGGATTTTACTATAACAGCCTTTATTCCAAGGTATTTTGGTGCAAGAGCTGCATGCTCCCTGCTAGAACCCTGTCCATAATTGTCTCCGCCAATAATAAAGCCTCCGCCGCTTTTGATAGCTCTATCATGGAAATTCTCATCAACAGCCTCAAATACATGCTTCGATATTTCGGGGATGTTGCTTCTAAGTGGAAGAATCTTTGCACCGGCGGGCATAATATGGTCGGTCGTGATATTGTCTTCAACCTTTAGGAGTGCCTGACCCATCAATACATCAGGGAGGCTGTCGAAGGTTGGAAGTGGCTTAATGTTAGGACCCCTTACAATTTCAACCTTTTTTGCCTCTTCTTCAGGAAGCGGGGTTAATGTCATATTGTCATTTATGAAGAATTTTTCAGGCATTTGAGTACGGGGGTACTCTCCTAAGTCACGGGGATCTGTGATAACACCGGTAAGGGCAGCAGCAGCAGCTACCTCAGGACTTGCAAGATAGACATCGGCATCCTTGGTTCCGCTTCTTCCAGGGAAATTCCTGTTGAAGGTTCTGACCGATACACCGGAGGAGCTAGGTGCAGAGCCCATTCCAATACAAGGACCACAGGAATTTTCAAGAATTCGTGCTCCCGATTGAACAAGATACTTCATTTCTCCACTGTCTATCAGGTGCTCGACAACCTGCCTGGAGCCTGGGCTTATTGTAACATGTAAATTGTCGGATATGGTCTTTCCTTTAAAAGTGTTTGCGACTATCTTTAAATCCCTTAAAGAGGAGTTTGTACATGAACCTATTGCCACCTGGTCAACTTTTGTTCCCTGTACTTCCCTTACCTTCTTGACATTGCCGGGACTGTGGGGAAGTGCTATCATAGGCTCTAATTCACTTAGGTTTATTTCCATAATTTCATCATATATAGCGTCTTCATCCGGAACAATTTCAACCCATTGCTCAGCTCTTCCCTGGGCCTCGAGGAAGGCTTTGGTTATTTCGTCGCTTGGGAATATACTGGTGGTACAGCCTGTTTCAGTACCCATGTTGGTAATTGTAGCTCTGTCGGGAACGGAAAGGCTTTTTACACCAGGACCAAAATATTCTAAAACCTTGCCTACTCCACCCTTTACATCTATTCTTCTTAAAACTTCAAGTATAATATCCTTGGCAGATACCCAGTCGTTGAGTTTGCCGGTAAGCTTAACTCCTACAACCTTGG
This sequence comes from Clostridiaceae bacterium, assembly GCA_012513545.1. Next base: position 8,739 of record JAAZCB010000038.1, on the reverse strand, counting down.
GAAATTTAATCCTGAATGGAGCACCAGCCATTGCAGCAGCTACATCAAGTCCTCCTGCGCCCATTGCAAAGGAGCCTATACCTCCGGCGGTGGGCGTATGGCTGTCAGAGCCTATCAGAGTTTTTCCAGGACGTGCAAATCTTTCAAGGAAAAGCTGGTGGCAAATCCCGTTGCCGGGTTTTGAGAAATACAAACCGTACCTTTTGGCGATTGACTGAAGATATCTGTGGTCATCAGCGTTTTTAAAATCAGTCTGAAGGGTGTTGTGGTCAACAAAGCTGACACTGAGTTCAGTTTTAACGCGGTCTATTCCTATTGCTTCAAATTGGAGATAGGCCATTGTACCTGTAGCGTCCTGTGTAAGAGTGTTGTCAATTTTTAAGGCAATTTCGCTGCCGATAGTAGTATCGCCTTCAACAATATGCTGCTTTAAAATCTTTTCTGTAACAGTTCCTTTCATTTTGGACCTCCATAAATAAAATTATTATGATTTTGTCTGTATTTAAATTTTTGAAGATATTACACCAATTCTTCATATAATTTTATACCACATTGCAGCCCTGCATGCAATTAAAGCACATAAACATACTATCTTTGATGCATAGGTACATAAGGAGTTTTTCCTATAACATTCTTGTATGCAGGCCTAATTATCTTTCCACCGTTTATAAGCTCTTCCAGTAAATGAGCACTCCAGCCGCTTATTCTGGAAATTGCAAATAAAGGGGTAAAAAGTTCCTGGGGAATGTTTAAGGCTTTATACACAAAACCGGAATAGAAGTCAACGTTGGTACATACAACCTTGTCGGATTTCTTAAGACTGTGAAAAACTTCTGGAGCGAGCTTTTCAATAGATGTAAAGAGATTGAATTCCTCTTCAATACCTTTTTCTTTTGCCAGCTGTGCGGCCTTTTGTTTTAAGACTATTGTCCTTGGATCTGAAACGGTATAAACTGCGTGACCTATGCCGTATATAAGGCCGGAACCGTCAAAAGCTTCCTTCCTTAAAATTTTTGCTAGGTAATCTGCAATTTCGCCCTCGCTGCTCCAGTTACTGACGTTTCTTTTGATGTCGTTCATCATTTGCATTACCTTTATGTTGGCTCCGCCGTGTTTTGGACCTTTAAGGGAGCCAATAGCTGCAGCAATCGCAGAGTATGTATCTGTTCCGCTTGAGGACACTACACGAGTAGCAAACGTTGAGTTGTTTCCACCACCATGTTCAGCATGAAGTACCAAAGCCAAATCGAGAATCTCGGCCTCGGATTTAGTGTATGTACTGTCAAACCTGATCATGCGTAAAATGTTTTCAGCAGTTCCAAGTTCGGACTTAGGGCTGTGAATATACATGCTTTGACCGTCGTGGTAATGTATTTTTGCCTGATAACCATAGGCCGCAAAAGCGGGAAATCTTGCAATGAGCTCTATACACTGCCTTAAGGTGTTTTCAAGGCTGGTATCATCAGCGTTTTCATCATAGGAATAAGAAGCAAGAACACATCTTGCAAGCTTGTTCATAATGTCTTTGCTGGGAGCCTTTAGAATCATATCACTGTAAAAACCTGCCGGTAGTTCTCTTCTTGAGCCGAGCAGTTGTGTAAAGGAATCAAGAGCTTCTTTAGTGGGAAGCTCGCCGAAAAGCAGAAGATAGCAACACTCCTCAAAGCCAAAGCGTTTTTCTTCCTGAAATCCTTTAACGAAGTCAAATATGTCAATTCCCCTGTAGCGCAGTCTGCCTTCGACAGGAACCTTTTCCTTTTCATCCACAACATAGGCGTGAACCTCGCCTACTTCCGTCAGACCTACCAGTACTCCTGTACCGTCAGCATTCCTGAGACCTCTTTTAACATTGAATTTGACAAACTGTTCAGCCTCAATGTGGTTGTTTTTTGCTATTATTTCAGAATAGTTACGATATACATTATTCGTTGACTTCATCCGCATACCCTCTTTTCAATAAATTTAAACTTGCATTCTTTATATGCTCAGTAGTTAGACTTTCAGCTTTCTTGGGTTTTTTCTCCATTATTGCCTGCAGAATAGCTTTGTGCTCTAATAAAGCCTCATTAGCTCTGCCGGTCATACCAAGAGAAGAATTCCTTGCTCGTTGAAGATAATGGTGAAACATGGTCAGGGTATTCATTAGCAGCTTGCTTTTGCTGGCCCTGAATATAATTTCGTGGAACTTTGAGTCAAGTCTCAGGATATTATAAGTGTCATTCTTATTAGTATAAAATTCTTCAAGTTCTATAGTTTCCTGAAGCTCTTTTAGCTCTTCATCGGTGATTTTTTCTGCAGCCCATCTGGCGGCAAGGCCTTCTATCATCATCCTTATTGTATATATATCCTCAATATCTTTTTCAGACAAGCCTGTTACTATGGCACCTTTGTTAGGGATGGTCTGTACAAGCCCCTCAAGCTCCAATTGCCTGATGGCTTCACGTATGGGAGTTCTGCTCACACCCAGTTCATCTGACAGCTTTGTCTCTATAAGACTTTCACCGGGTTTGTATTTTCCATTTAAAATATCATTTTCAAGCTGATAGAAGACTTTCCCTCTTAATGAGTTTGAAAAAGTATCGATATCGGTATGTTCGATTTTGGCCATAAAGGCTCTCCTCCTTTGCAGAGCTTAATATGTCACAGTTATTATATTTATGTATTAATGTACTTTTGTATAATTGTATACAATCATACAATCTGTGTCAACAGGTTATTTTTCAAAGGAGAACCTAAATATAACCATATGGGTTAATATATTCCTTGCAGGATTACTTGACTTTATTATTCATTTATTCATGTATCCAGTAGTAATGTAAGCAGCAGCATTGAATACGTAAATAAAAGGTAAAATTATTATTTTTATTTGTTGTATATACAAATTAATCAACTATAATATAATTTGAAGTCATATTAATGAGAGGAGATACATGTGAATATTGAGAACAATAATGCAAAACATATATACTGGAGTAAAAATATCAGAAATATAGAGCCCTATGTACCAGGTGAGCAGCCAAAGGACAGGAAATTTATAAAGCTTAATACAAATGAGAATCCGTATCCGCCATCACCAAGAGTTTTAGAAGCTTTGAAAAACTTCAGGCATGAAGATCTCAGACTTTATCCTGATCCGAATGGGGAGGAACTCAGGGAGGCTGTTGCGGAGTATTACAAGGTTAGCAAGGCACAGGTTTTTGTGGGAAATGGAAGTGATGAAGTACTTGCCTTTTCTTTTATGGCGTTCTTTAATCCCATGGACAAGCCTGTTGTTTTTCCAGATATAACCTATAGCTTTTATGAGGTATACTGCAAATTTTTAAGGATTAATTTTAACACAGTTGATTTGGAAGAGGATTTTTCAATACAGGTTGAGAGATTTCCTCATGACAACGGCGGAATAGTAATCTCCAACCCGAATGCTCCAACATCCTTGCATTTGGACAAAGACAGGATCATAGCCCTGCTTGAAAGAAACAGGGATTCTGTAGTAATAATAGATGAAGCATACATTGATTTTGGAGGTGAGTCATCGATTGATCTGATAAACAAATACCCAAATCTTCTTGTTGTCCAGACTCTTTCAAAATCAAGATCTCTTGCCGGTCTTCGTATCGGCCTTGCTGTTGGAGACAAGAATCTTATTGAGGGGCTCAATGCTGTAAAGGACTCTCTGAATTCCTATACATTAGACAGCTTGGCTTTGACTGGAGCCATGGAGGCCATCAGGGATCAGGAGTATTTTGAAGACACCAGGAGTAAAATCATAAAGACACGGGATATGACGGCAGATACGTTGATAAATTTGGGTTTTAAGGTTCTTCCTTCTAAAGCCAACTTTATTTTTGCTTCACACCCGGTTATTCCAGCAGGGGTACTTTTTCAAAGACTCAGGGAAGAGGGTATCCTTGTGAGATATTTTAATAAAACCAGGATAGATAACTTTCTGAGAATTAGTATTGGTACCGATGAGGAAATGAAGGAACTGGCAGGAAAAATAGAAAAAATAATGGCAGGTTCATAGTTATCGTAAATTTGTTTGTTTTATAGTGGTTTATAACTTTCATTCTGGGGAATATATAATTAAGTTTTTGGCTGTAATCATACATGAAGTAAATCTTTCATAATTCATTCTCCGGTAAGTGTGCTATCTTAAAAGCATTGCTGCAAAGGATAAGATCATTTACCCAAGTATAAAGGATTTTGGCTTTTAATATTAGAAAACAATTAAGAGAGGGGCACTATTATGATAAGAGTTAAAGATAATATTTACTGGGTAGGTATTAAAGATTGGGAGCTAAGAAAATTTCACGGACATGAGCTTTCTACGCACAGGGGTTCTACTTATAATTCATATTTAATTAAGGATAAAAAGACAGTTCTTGTGGATACTGTTTGGAACCCGTATAAGAAAGAATTTGTAGAGAACCTTGAAAGTGAGGTGGGTCTTGAAAATATTGACTATATTATTATAAACCACTGTGAACCTGACCATTCGGGAAGCCTTGATTATCTGATGGAAAAAATACCAGGTACTCCCATATACTGTTCAAAGCATGGGGAAGAGAGTATAAAGAGACATTTTCATAAGGATTATAATATTAATGTTGTCAAAACAGGAGATACGCTCAATATTGGTGATAATGAACTTGTTTTCGTTGAGATGCAGATGATTCATTGGCCTGACAGCATGCTTACCTATGTTAAAGGTGCTAATGTTGTTTTATCAAATGATGCTTTTGGACAGCATTATTCTCCGGCATCTCTTTTTAATGACGAGATTGATGAGTGCGAGCTTTACCAGGAAGCAATAAAGTATTATGCCAATATTCTTACACCCTTTAAACCCCTTATAAAAAAGAAAATAGAGGATATTAAAGCGCTGAACCTTAATATTGAAGTTATTGCACCCAGTCATGGAGTTATATGGAGAAAGAATCCACTCCAGATTATTGAAAAGTACTATGAGTGGTCTCAGAACGAATACAGTGAAGACTATGTGGTTATAGTATATGACACAATGTACAATGCTACGAAGGATATGGCTCTGGCAATTGGTGCAGGTCTTGATAACGGAGGTGTGAAGTACAAGCTATTCAATTTCTCTGCTACTGATAAAAGTGATCTTATTACTGAGCTCTTCAAGGCAAAAGGTATAATAGTAGGAAGCTGTACTGTTAATAACGGAGCATTGTCCTCCATAGAAATGCTATTGGAGGAGATACGGCTGCTGAAAATTAAAAATAAATCTGCCGCAGGCTTTGGAAGTTATGGTTGGAGCGGAGAGGCACCAAAACATATCTCCGATAAACTTGAAAATGCCGGATTGAAGGTAGTGGCTGAACCGCTTAGATTCAAGTATAAGCTTACAGAGGATGAACTTTTACAGTGTGTAAAATTCGGTGAGGAATTTACAAAGACAGTATAGAAGGGCATAATTATGCCCTTCTATACTGTGTGTATAATATGATATAATACTATTGTCGAAAGATTTTTTTAAGATAAGTCTCTCAGATATAGTATTATTTCGGGTGATAATTATGGGTATTAATTTTCTTATTGACATATTAAAGGCTTTTGTAATTTTAGCAGGTATAGGTGTTGTTTTTGGTTTTATATGCCTTGTTGCGCTATTCATCATTGAGAGGGATAAGATTGCAGAAAATTACAGCGGTTATAGCACAACGTTAGGTAACGCATTGCTTGTAATGCACGCAATTTTTGAACCGGGAAGGAAACCTGCTTCCGAACAGGTTATTTGGGTAAAAAAAAGACGAACTCCTGTTGAAAAGGCAGTTCATGGTTTGTCTGAACTGGACTACGACAGAATTCGCATAAAAGGCTGCAAGCAGGCTAAAAATTTAAGATACCAGAAAAAATTCATGAATTTAAAATTTCGTGGATTTTAACCAGTTTCTCTATAAACTGCTTTTTCCTGGTATCAACTACAGGTTTAATTATTTTCAAGGTTTTGATCAAATCATCTCTTTCCATCCTGTCACTTGACTTAAGTGTTCTGACATGCTGCTTCAGGCTCCTGTATGTTTCACCATAAATTGTGCTTTTATGTAATCTGTCGCCAAGCTCCTGGTTGCGGTCATCGGGATAATATTGCGCAATAACATCCAGCATTTGGCTAAGCATACTCAGTGTGTCGGGTTTGTCGCTGGTGTCTCTTGTCTCTGTTTTTGTAGAATTCTTAATACTCCTTATACCGTTGGCAGCATTAATTCCGCGCGTTATGTAGTCGAGCTTTTTGTAATTGTTCATAAGTACAGTATTCCTTAATAATTTAATTCCTGTTTCATATTATGTTAAACAGAGTTATATCGTGACACTCCTTAAAATCAATTTTAAGGCTCCTTGCAAAATATTAATCTTAACATTGAAATATAAAGAATAAACGCCTATAATAGAGATATTATTATTTTATGGGGAAGAGATAAATTATGGGGTATAAAAGTTTTGACGAGATTAATGAAAAAATAAAGAACGGTAAAGTTGTTGTAGTTACAGCAGATGAAATAATCGATATTGTTGAGGAGAAAGGGGTCAAGCAGGCGGCAAAAGAGGTTGATGTAGTGACAACTGCTACCTTCGGACCAATGTGTTCAAGCGGAGTGTTTATAAACTTCGGACATTCGGACCCACCGATCAGGATGGGAAAGGTATGGCTTAACGATGTTCCTGCTTATGCAGGTATAGCTGCTGTTGATGCATATATAGGTGCTACCGAGCCTTCTGAAAAAAAGGGAACTGAGTATGGCGGGGCACACGTCATTGAAGACCTTATTGCCGGAAAAGACATAAAACTGTACGCTGAAAGCTATGGTACCGACTGCTATCCAAGAAAAGAAATATCAACTTATATAAATAAAAACAATATTAACCAGGCTTACATGTTCAATCCCAGAAATGCATACCAGAATTATCCTGCAGCGGTAAACACGTCTAACAGGACTTTATATACCTATCTGGGGACTCTGCTTCCGAATTGCGGTAACGTTACATATTCTACATCGGGACAGTTGAGTCCTCTGCTAAATGACCCGTTTTACAGGACTATCGGCATTGGAACAAGGGTGTTTCTGGCAGGAGCGCAGGGATATGTTGCATGGGAGGGAACCCAGCACAACCCGGGACAAAAAAGGGCAGATAATGGAGTACCGCTCTCTTCAGCAGGTACCCTTGCACTTATTGGAGACATAAAACAAATGAATACAAGATATCTGAGGGCGGCTGTTTTTGAAAAATACGGAATATCACTTTTTGTCGGTGTTGGTATACCCATACCTATACTTGATGAAGATATGCTATTAAAAACCTGTATAAAGGACAGTCAAATATATACCAGTGTTGTTGATTACAGTGTTCAGTCCAAGTCGAGGCCGGTGTTGAATTCAGTCTCCTATCAGGAGTTAAGGAGCGGGTTTATTGAATTGAACAATAAGAAGGTACCAACAGCACCCTTGTCCAGCTTGAAAAATGCAAGGGAAATTGCGCAGTTGCTTAAGCAACAGATAAAGAACGGTGAGTTTTTTGTATCACAACCGGTGGCATCGCTTCCTTCTGAAAATAAAATGAATGGTCTTGAAATTAGGGGGGCTATAAATGAAAAAGATTAAGGTTTCGCTGTATTATCCTGCATCAGAAGTTACAAAGCCGATTACGTATCACTTGATAAAGGATTTTGACCTTCAGGTTAACATATTGCATGCCGACATAAGCCTGAATAAGGAAGGGAAGCTTGTTATTGATATAACAGGCACTGAGCGGAATATTGAAGCAGGCTTGAAATTTATCCAGGAACAGGGTGTCAGGTATAAGATTTTTACCAAGACATTAATATGGCAGGAGGACAGCTGTGTGCACTGTGGTGCCTGTACTGCCGTATGTCCTTCAGGTGCACTTCAGATGGATAAACAGAGCTGGTGTTTAACCTTTGACAAGGAAAAATGCATGGTATGTGAATTATGTGTTAAATCCTGTCCTCTTAATGTTATGTGTGTGAGCATGTAAGGTGTTTTGGAGGATTTATGTATCAGGAGAGAAAATACAGGAATCTTTTCAAAGGTGCCAATCTGGTTTTTTTTAATGTATGTTTATTTGAAACCGACCTTGGAATCGGTGCCAAAAGGGATCTTTCCGAGGAGGCTTTGACCCTTGTCGGAAAGTATAGGAAGGACATTGAAGACTATATTGGTACAGACCGAGAATTCTTAACCAGTTTTGTTCCTATCAGGTGCCGAGAAGACGCTCCATTAATTATTAAAGGGATGTGTGAAGCCTCAAAGAAGGCCGGAGTTGGCCCTATGGCAGCTGTTGCCGGAGCAGTGAGTGAGATGGTCGGTCATGAACTTCTTAAATACTCAGACGAGGTAATAGTTGAAAATGGCGGAGACATATTTATTAAGTCATCCCTGCAAAGGAAAGTTGGTATTTATGCTGGAAATTCACCCTTTGGTGAAAAGCTTTCCATAATTGTTGAGCCTGAAAAAACTCCACTGGGTATATGCACCTCATCAGGCACGGTAGGTCATTCCTTTAGCTATGGAAGAGCAGATGCTGTGGTTATCCTGTCTAAAGACACTTTTCTTGCGGATGCTGTGGCTACAGCCACAGGTAATCTGGTTAAGGACGAAGCATCTATTGAGAAGGCGATTGAGTTTGCTGCTTCAATTGAAGGAGTGGACGGTGCTTTGGTTATAATGGGTGAAAAGCTGGGTATCTGGGGAGATG
>JAAZCB010000371.1 GCA_012513545.1 Clostridiaceae bacterium | reverse complement strand
TATTATAAGTTTTACAAACATGGGCTTATATCTATATTATATTTAATTATACATCGGTTTGTTAAGATATTGTTAGATTTAGTGAATATTTATTAAGAATTAAATTTATTAATTGATTTAATTAAAACAAAAAGATTTTGAACAAAGTTATGTAACTTTAGCCGGATATATGCTAAAATATTGACTGTATCAATTTTTTTTCATGTTAGTAACAATAATATTAAGACAAAAAAGGGATATATTTTTGGGAGGAATAAGAATGAAAAAAAAGTACAAACGCAAAAAGAATTTGAGCAAAAATATAAGATCTAATAAAAAAAGTATGAAGAAAAAGGACTTGATATTATTAGGAATAATTGCTGTTGTGGTGGTTTTGGCTTTTATAGGAATTAATAGCTTTTATCCGACACGACAGAAAGTTATGTATGGAAAATACTATGATATTAATCAATCAGAATTTAATGAGGAAGTATCTTTTTCTTTTAACCCCCAAACATATGCAGGTCTTCAAGAAGGCAAGGGAACAATGGTTAATATACCGTTTTTTGAAGCTCATGGTTCAAAAATGATGTTTGAAAAAATAACCCATAATTATGGCGCGTATAACGTTTATATAAATAATGCAACTAACTGGAATTTTATGTCCGGTTCTGCTCTGTCGATCTGGAGAATGAGTATGGACAATGGTGTCAGAGATTTTTTCAGTGTTTCACCTTCTATTGAAGCATATAACGAAAAAAATGAAACGTTGAATTTCCATGTGTTAAGGGGTGGTGTTGACGAATCCTTTACACTTGAGTTCACTGAAGAAGAGTTTAGAAATTCTAAAGCTATAATAGTAAAGATGAAAGGCTTTTATTTGAATAACTACAAATTCTCTTTCAGGTAAGCGAGAAAGCTTATTAATTAATGATAAATACTTATTATTTAAAAGAGTTGTATGACAAATATGGTGGTATGACTCTTTTTATTATAGAGCTCACTAAAATACTAAAAAGTATTATGGCAGCTACCGAAAAATAGAGGTGAATATTATATGAAACTTATATCATGGAATGTAAACGGAATTCGCGCGTGCCTTAATAAGGGTTTTGTGAATTTTTTTGAAAAAGAGAAGGCAGATATTTTTTGCATACAGGAGACTAAATTGCAGGAAGGTCAAATTGAACTTGATTTAAAGGGGTATAACCAATATTGGAACTATGCACAGAAAAAAGGATATTCAGGTACTGCTGTATTTACTAAAACAGACCCTTTATGTGTTACTTACGGTTTGGGAAAAGCTGAACATGATACGGAAGGAAGGGTTATAACTCTGGAGTTTGAACGTTATTATCTTGTTACGGTATATACACCAAACTCACAAAGAGAGCTTGCAAGGCTTGATTACAGAATGAAGTGGGAAGATGACTTTCTGATTTATTTAAAAGCTCTGGAAAAAACAAAACCGGTAATTATCTGTGGAGACTTGAATGTAGCACATAAGGAGATAGATTTGAAAAATCCGGGCACTAACAGAAAAAATGCAGGATTTACAGATGAAGAAAGAAATAAATTCAGTAATATGGTAAATGAGGGTTTTATAGATACATACAGGTATTTTTATCCTGATAAAACCGGTGCTTATACCTGGTGGTCCTACATGTTTAATGCCAGAGCCAATAATGCAGGATGGCGTATTGACTATTTTTGTGTTTCTGCGAGCTTGAAAGGCGAATTGAAGGATGCTTTCATATATAGTGACATTCTGGGGTCTGACCACTGTCCGGTAGGGCTTGAAATATTTTAGGGACAAACACTCCAAAAGGCCGGATAACATATATTGGAGTCGGAATTATTGCAGGATTATTTT
>JAAZCB010000370.1 GCA_012513545.1 Clostridiaceae bacterium | reverse complement strand
GGAAGTGTGTTTTTTTTTTTTACTTTGCTTAATTGGTGTTCAGTGTGTTATATTTCTGATTGCTGATTACTGATTACTAAGTAGAATGTTATACGGAGAATTAGTTTTTTTTATGACAAAAACCAATAAAAACACGTAAAATATGAAAACAATTCTAAAAAAACTCGCAATACTATTCATATTTTTTGGCTGCTACAGCTGTGATTCTGAGGATTTTCGACAATTATCTGATACTTGTTTCCCTGATGTAAACGACTGCTATACGTATCCGATTGTTCCCGGAACGGATAAATGGCAAAAATTATCGTCTGTTGACGAAGCTTTTCAGGTTTGTCAACTTCCCGACGAAACTTTAAAATCCATTTCCACATCGGGTTTGATTGACGCTATAGCATATTCTCCCATGTTTGTCGGTCACTACATGCTTTCGAGTTCCTCTCCTGTTGAAACATGGCACATGCTTTATGCAAAACTCAACAGCGTTCAGGAATTATTGGATCGTGATGATGCAGGAGAAGTTCTTGTCGCATATTACAAAGCAATAGATTTTAGATGTATAAACTCCAACGAGGAGCATTATATCACTGAATCTGAACGCCTTTCCGGTATCGAGTTCCTGTTTACGAAGCAGGAAGTACTGAACAAAATAAGCCATCAGAAAAAGCAAGAGTTGGTTGAGGCGCTTTTGTCAAACTACAACCAAAAAATTGAACGCAGTTCCGTAATTGTTCCTATAGCATGGATTATTTTCAATGATAATTATCAACCTATGATGGCGTATTATACAAGCAATGTAAAACAATATGAGCAATCTATTATTGCAGGATATGTTTTCTCTAAAGAACAGTCGGAATCAATCGTTTCTATTGCGAATGATTTTATAAATGAATGATACTAAGAGAGTTTTATTATTCCTGTGCAATAATATTATTTATCATTCTCAATCAGATGGCAGATTGAATATCGATAGTGATATAGACGATATTATTGGACTTAATCCAGGGTAATAAATTCCTGTTAGTCATCAAACTGACACCTGATATTTTCATTTAAACATCTTCTTATAAATACGTTAGCGGATATATGGTGGCAATGAGATATTGTTATTCCGCAATGTACTTCCTGATTATTACCAAATCCCTTAATTTTATAAGAGTATCCATTAACAAATAAATCTTCAGAAATATGAAAAATATAAATTTCATTGCCGGAGCGTTCTGCGGAATAATACTTGGCTTACTCTTATTCGTTATTGTTTCCTTTAAACCAGTACCCGAAGCAACCCTTCCACAGTCTTCCAATAGAATCACCAACCTCAATTCAAAAACAGAGGTATATAGATTGAATGTGGATAATGTTCAATATGTTGTTATTGTTAATTCTGACGGCGGAACTGCTATTGTCAGGCACCGATGATCATTCATAAATTATTGACAATCGTGGGATTATTATTAAGGAACATCCTGAAATATCAAAGGATCACCAAAGGCAATCCGCTATTATGACCTTTATTAACCCCTGCCTGAGTCATGAAACAAAAAACCGCCCCTGTAAATTCAATGGGACGGCTTGTTTCACAGGAGGGCAACTCTCAAATCTTCAAAGCCACCCCGACATTAAGATAGGCAATCCCATATCCGAGTTCAGCCATTACTGCAAAATTATCCTTGAAATAATACCTTCCTCCTATATATCCTGCCCAGGTGATTCCTCCCGCAGAATAAGAGTATTCCTGACCCTGGTTTGAACTGCCGAATTCTTTGGAAGAGGCAATATTGTATCCCAATAACAGGCCCGTATATGTATCAAGCTTGTCAACAAGAGGATAATGGAAATTGCCCCTGGCTCCTATGATCAGATTAGAGTATTTCCAACCCCAGTTGGAATATTCATACTTAAATGAAGAGTACCCCAGATAAGGCCCCACACCAATAACACCCTTTTCAGCAATCTCATCCACCACTCCTATTTCCAGTGAAGCAGATAACGGAGGAATCTGATTCTTATAATATGTACCTGAATACAGGTTATTGCCCAAACCCAGTGTCAGGTTTAATACTTTTTCCCCTTTTACGAAAGCAGGATCTTGCGCAGGCAGTTCAACCAGAAGAAAACTCACTAACACAAAGAGCAGAAATAGTTTTTTCATATTGATTCTTTTTTAGATTATTGTATTTTAATGTATAACAACCCCTTATGTATAATGTTTGTAAAAACAGAATTAATTAAAAAATTTCATACGTAAAAAATTTTTATTTCAATGACCTGATG
>JAAZCB010000369.1 GCA_012513545.1 Clostridiaceae bacterium | reverse complement strand
ACATGGGCGCCATAAGGAAAAGCTGGTTTTAGATCATTACCTGGAATTATTGCTGATGAAATCAAGAGCCCTCAGTAATACCCGGGTATATCGGCCGGAATCCCTGCCGCCGGTATATGAACAATATCGCAGATGCCTGGCAGCAAGAGACCCTAAAGGAAATCGGCAATTTGTAAAGATACTGATGCTAAACCGGGAATACCCGACTAAGCAGATCGAAGACGCCCTTGGTCTGGCCTTGGCCTACAATGTTTACAATTATGACGGGTTACTGAATATATTAATTCAGCTCAACAGTGATAGTCCAAAGGTTACCCCTTTAAGCAGCGACCTTACCGCCAATATTCCTAAAGTACACGTGCTTTCTCCTGATTTAAGCAAGTATGGCGTACTTTTAGATAATGGGGGTGGCAGGTAATGAGTATCCCAGGGAATATGTTGATCGAAGCACATTTTAAGAAATTGAAAATGCCTCAGGCTGCGAAAGTATATTTGCCCATGGCCCGTGAAGCGGAAGACAATAATTTAAGCTATGAAGATTATCTTTTAGGAGTATTGGAACAGGAGATAACCCAGCGGGAAAACAACCGAATACAGCGCGGGATAAGGCTGGCAACCTTCCCGATCATTAAAACCCTGGACAGTTTTGATTTTAAAGCCGTACCATCACTTAGTAAGCCAAAGGTATTAAAACTTGCCAGCTGCGAATACATTAAAAACCTCGAAAACATCATTTTAGTTGGCAATTCCGGAGTAGGCAAAACCCATATTGCAACCGCTTTAGCTTATGAGGCGTGTAGAAAAGGCATGAAGACTAAGTTCTTCACTGCTGCAGGTTTAATTAACGAGCTCGTGGCAGCTCAGCAGGAATACCGGCTAAACCGGATTGAGCGACAGTATTCCAGCTACCATCTGATTGTTATCGATGAACTTGGTTATGTACCGTTTAGTAAAACGGGGGCAGAATTGCTTTTCCAATTCTGTTCATCACGGCATGAACGGGGAAGCTTTATTATTACGACCAATCTTGAATTCCCGAAATGGACGGAGGTGTTTTCTGACGCTCAGATGACGGCTGCTCTTTTGGATCGGCTGACTCATAGAGCACATATCCTGAATATTAATGGGGAGAGCTATAGATTTAAACAGGCTCTGGCCAAACAGACCAACGATTAATTTTTTTATCTGGGTGGCCTAAATTTTGTCCAGCGATTGGCCTGATTTTTAGTTGACATTAACACTCCGGATGATAACAAACCGAATGGGCTTGGATAAGTAGCCAGTAAAGCTTAAAGGGACAATAGATGAATAAAGATAGTTTATGGGATAAGGATTTTATTACCATATTTACAATAAATTTTTTCGTTGCAATATTATTTAATCTGTTGATTGTTACCATCGCTTCATATGCTATAGAATTATTTAATACATCAGAAAGCGTAGCGGGTTTCACAGCAAGTATTTTTGTTATTGGGGCTTTAATTGGAAGGCTGGTAGCCGGGCCTATAATTGGTACAGAAGGTAAAAAGGTTTTAATCGTTGGCTTGTTTATCAATTTGGTTACTATCGTACTTTATTTGATCATAACTAACTTACCATTATTGCTCATCAATAGACTGATACATGGTTTTGCTTTTGGAGCGGCAACTACAGCAGCGGCAACAATGATTGCCCAAATACTTCCTGATAGCAGACGTGGGGAAGGGATTGGCTACTATTCTTTGAATATAACATTGGGTCAAGCTATAGGTCCCTTTTTGGGAATCCTTTTAAGCCATTATGCAAATTTTACGATTATATTTGTTTGTGCTGCTTTATTAGCTGCCATTAGTCTCGCGCTTTCTTTTAGTGTTATTCAACCGGTTCAAAAAACTGTTTATCCAATTGAAGAAAATACTGCGAAAAAGTTCCAGTTATCTAATTTTATTGAATTTACGGCGATGCCAATTGCGATTGTTTCATTGGTCGTTGGTATTGGTTATTCAGTTATAGGTCCTTTTTTGTCAGTCTATGCTACACAGATCGATTTAGTAAAAGCTGCCAGCTTCTTTTTCCCAGTATATGCCATTTCGATCTTGTTCTCCAGGCCTTTTTCAGGCCGATTACTTGATACAAAAGGTGCAAATTTTGTTATATATCCTTCCCTTATAATTTTTGCAGCGGGTATGCTTTTATATAGTCATGCAAATCATGGAATTATTTTATTATTAGCCGCGGTATTAGTTGGTTTAGGTTATGGCAATTTTCATTCCTGCGCTCAGGCAATGGCAATAAAGGGAACGCCGCCTTACAGATTTGGATCTGCAATGGCAACTTATTTCCTTTTTTATGAAACAGGATATGGCATGGGTCCATATTTATTTGGATCACTCATTCCATGCATAGGATGGCGTAATTTATATTTGATAGTGACTATAGTGATCCTTGCAGATATTGTTTTCTACTACTTTTTATGTGGAAGAAAGGAAAAACAAAGTAATCTCGGCACAACAATGTAATAATAAAGCGGTTAAAACAGCCTATCATAATACCCTCATGTTGACACGCCCAATGTTATTGCCCACTTCGCTATGGCATGTTTTTTGTATAAGACATATAAACGCACCGCAGAACCTGAAATCCAAGCTTATTAATTACCTCCTAACTATCAGGAATTGCAGCATTAATCCTCGACAATTTATTAATCAAGAGGATCTCAAGGACATTGAATGATACCTTGTGCCCACAAACAACCTCCACAGGTAGGAAAGTTGTTGCCAAAACAGTCTTCTTTATTCGTTTCGGCCAAATAACAGGTGCCACAATGCAGACAAGGTGAAAAGTCAAACTCATCCACTTTATTTCTAAATTCATAATACTCCTGTGAATTCCAGATTTCTTTCAGACTACTTACTCTGATGGCTCCCAAGCTATAGGCTGTAACATTTCTTTCAATGCCATTAGGGAAATAATTTTTATAAGAATGTAATAAGCCCATGCATGGGCTCACATTACCATCCCATTTGATAAAAGAACACCGTTCTTGAATAAATCGACAGCTTCCAATTTCCCTTTTTGTATCTATCTTATTTCGTAAAATGCTTACATTATTGTACTTCTGGAACATTTCATATAATAAATGCTTGTTAAACTGCCTAATATCAATAAATGGGAAGCTGATAGTGCCTTGATATAAGTGATTTCCGTTAGCGACATTCAAGTCACAAACCATCTCATCAATCATGTGAACGCTATATGGAATCACATTGCTAACAGATATCATCTCTGCTCCAACCTTTGCAGCTAAAACATCAAGTTCCTTGAGCTGATCTAAATTTTTTCTCATTACCACAAACGTAATCCCAACTTTTATCTTGTGTTTGCAGATCTGGTTTATTTCCTTAAGCCGTTTCAAATTTTGCACCACTTCATTAAAAAGTGCTCCCTCGCGAATATCCTCAAAGCATTCCTGATTGGTCCCATCAAAGGATACCCACAGGGTATCCAACCCGCTTTCAAACAACCCTTTAATCATTTGTTCATTAAGCAATGTGCCGTTAGTTACCATTTCTGCCTTAATACCCAAAGATTTCACCTGCCGTATCATATAGAGAATGTCTTTATGACATGTTGGTTCACCAAAACCACCAAACATTACACATTGCAAATGTTCAAACTCTTTAAGCTGTTCAATCAGGGAGTCAAAAATGTCACGTGTCATGCTCCCCATGGACTCCTGCCATGTTTTACGAATACAGGTTTGACATTTCAAGTTGCATTTGGATGTAGGCTCAATATATACTTTCGCCAAACTATGGATGTTGGAGCATATCTCTAATTTATTAGCATGTTGTATTACCCTCAGAAGTGTTTTTT
>JAAZCB010000368.1 GCA_012513545.1 Clostridiaceae bacterium | reverse complement strand
CTCATATCAAGCAATGCAGCTATGAGGCTGCCTGTCCACACTCCGGTTCCCGGAAGCGGAATTGCTACAAAAACAAACAGACCCCAGGCACCATACTTTTGAATTTTCCCGCTTTTAGCCATTGATCTGTCAGTAATTCTATTTACTATCCTTTCAAATACCACAGTACTTTTTAGATAGTTAAAAAATTGTCTAATGGTAAAAAGGATAAAGGGTACCGGTATTATGCTCCCAATAAAAGACAGAACAAATGCGTGTAAAGGAGATAATCCAAACGAAATCCCTACGGGTATTGCTCCTTTCAGCTCTATTACCGGTAAAGCTGCTATCATCATCACTGTTAATTCTACAGATAGGAAATCCAGTGCTTCAATTATGGACTCTAACATAGTCTGCCTCTTCTATAATGGTAATTTTAGAACCTTCGGTGCTTCTTTTTTCCCATAATAACACCGAGTATTCCATAAAGAATTATAAATATTATTGCAATAAGGCTTCCTGTGGAGGCTCCTGCACCATCTATAATAACGTCGCTTAATGATGAGGATCTTCCGACTATTCCTTGATTATACTCGTCCAAAACCGCTATGGTGACGGGAAAGCATACCCCAAGTAAAAAACCTGTTAGTTTTTTTCGGGAATAAGCATATCCCAGACAGGTAGTTAATATGCCCAGTAATAAATATATGCCAAAATGCGCACTCTTTCTCACTACTATATTGGCACTCTTACCTAAGCCAAAGAGCAAGTTGTTCTTTACGAAGTTGCTTACGCTCTCGTAAAATACGGTATCGGAAATGTCAAAAATATCGTTGATTTTAAGTATGATTTTTATGGCCAATTTAGATTGACTGTAGGATTCAGCCGGCGGTTGTGAGGAGAAATAGAAAATCACCCCGACCCAAGCTATAAGAGCCACAAGTAGTATTATTACAGTTTTCTTTTTCCTCATAGCAATATCAATGTATTCCTTTTTACCAACATGACAACCCCTCCTGCAACAAGCAATTCCATAGAGTGATTTTTTCAGTGCTGTACTTTTAAAGCATACAATAAGTTGGTAAAAAATTCAATAGTTATGGAGGAAGGTCTTATATGTTAGCCCTTTTCAATATCTCCTCTTGTTGAGCTAACAGCAGATCAATCTTCTGATATAAATCCTCAATAATTATTTCAGATTTTAGATTAGCCTTATAATCATTATAGGATTGTAACCTATCCTTCTCCTCCTGCCTGTTTTGACTCATCATTATAACAGGAGCCTGAATGGCCGCCACACATGACAAAATCAAATTTAGCAGGATAAAGGGGTAGGGGTCAACCGCTTTGGAAAGCATAAAAGCATTAAGAACAATCCAGCAAAGCAAGCAGCTTATGAATAATATTATAAACGACCAGCTGCCTACAAACTTTGCTATTCTGTCAGCCATCTTTCCTCCATATGTCTGCATCCCCTTGTGTTCTTCATTTGTATTGCGCGACACCTTTTTATCAAGGAGCAGACTCATCATCTCTTCATCTTCAAGCGCCCGTTCTTCCTGGTTTTCAAGTATCCGCATAATCAGTTCTGATTTCTTCCACTCCTTATCCATCTTCTTCTTTCCTTTTCGTTTCTTTTTCGTATGACTGTAATTATTGTTTTTTATACCCTCTTAGATTT
>JAAZCB010000367.1 GCA_012513545.1 Clostridiaceae bacterium | reverse complement strand
CATTATAATATTGTATCTGCTTTGGGTCTACCCAATATAATCCTTCTGCAATTGGCCCCTCATCAGGAACAGCCTGACGGGCTTTTGAATAATCGAAAGTTCCATCTGCTAATGGTTTTCCTGCCACTGCTTTATATTTTACACTAAAGACTTTGTAACCGTCAAATTCATTTCCTGTTTGCCAATAAAACTTTAAATTTTTTCCATTAAATTCCATATATTCAGTACCAACATTTGACCAAGAATTTCTGTCTGCATCAGAAAATCCAACACTTGAATTATCAAACCATTTTACTGTACCATCTTGGTTCTTAAACCAATCTCGACCATCTGGGTCAACACCATTCATTGGATTGTTACCCATGCCTAAATATGGGCTGTGAAATTGATGTGCAGGGTCAGGGGTTAACCATCGAGCTAAAGTATATGACAATAAGGTGTCCGTCTCAATTATTTCACCTGAATTTGAATGAAGACTTATTTGTCTTTGACTAATATCAATCAATAAGAATGAAATAGATGAAGATGTATCAGAATTCGGAATGATAAAAAATGATGAATTCTCCAAACTCGGCTTTTTATCAGGCATTATTGGTGCTTCATAACCAAATTGACTATATGGATTCTCATTTTGCCCGAAAATACATGTTGAAAATAAAGCCAACATTAGGATTAAAATTGTATTTCTCATTTTTGAAAATATTAGGTTAACAAATATAATATTTATTTCTGTTGTTGTTTTAATCTTTCAGCTTCAGCGTCTTTTACCCATTGTTCATATTGTTCCTTTGGCATGTCTTTATAGCCCATTTCATCAATATGTTTGTAGATTCCAGTTATTGTTCTTTCAATTTCTGAAATCTCAGAGTTTCGCTGATTATTGTTTGCCATTAATACCGACTTTCTTTTGTCAGTAAGAATTTCGCTTTTTACCATATATGCATAAATGCATTTGGGAAAATAAGTCAATATCGTATCACAACATTTTAAGCCAAAATCATCGTTTCCGAATTGAAATTGGTATCCCAAAGCTAAATCATACAAGCAAAGTGCAACGGATTCTTTTAGTGACAATGGCTCCATGTACGTTCCCGCTTTTATTGCTTCAGTGGTTATAGAAAGAGATGAAATAACCCAACCATCTCTTGGAAATGTGCCATTTGTAAGCTCTACATTTACCCACTGTCCTTTGTCATCCTTGTGTTTAATATACAAGTGGTTCGGAGCAAGAGCTAAAAATGCTTCTGCTTTAGTTTCCTCAGCTAATATTTTATAGAGGTAAGGCAGTGAATGACAATTACCAGTCTTTGTATTGAGCAATTTTGTTACAAACATTTTTGTCCAATCCTTTTGACCTGTCAAGTCCTCAAAATCATACACAAGCTTTATGTTTCCATTATATTTGGATGGTTCCATCATATAATTGAAAATCGCAAATTGCTTTCCCATGGGATGATTTACAACATTTTTATCCCTTATGAATTGATTTAGTTGAATTTCAATGTAGTCAATTTGTTGGCAAAATTCATTATAATCAAGTTTGTTTGAATAAAATGCATTCTCTGTCAGGAATACAGCTTTCTTGAAATCAAGAGGAGCTTCTCCTTTAAGCATTTTATAAATCTCGTTGAAAGCATAATCATATGATTCTCTTCTTTGTCCAAATGTAATCGTTGTAATAAAAATCAATCCGATTGTAATAAATGTCTGTCGTATCATTCTTTTGTCTATCATTATCCACAAAGTTCGCATGAGCGTTGGCAAAAAAAGCATGTGTTTGGCAGCGAAGGGAAGGTTGCAGGGATGGGCTGCAAAACTCTTGCTTTTGTGCGTCGGCATTTTCTTGTTTTCTATTTTAATCAGTTTGTTTATCATGTTGCACTGTCGTTTCATTGGCTTGCAGGTAACGGATGGCGGTATGGTTAGTTGCCGACCTGCCTGCCGGCAGGCAGGGTTCGAAGCACTTACCTATCAAGTTACAACTACTTTTGATACGAGCTGTGCCGCTCGAATACCCACTGCAACGGCAATTAACTATACCGCGTGTTGGCTGTAGTAGCTTATTAACCAAGCCTTTACTCTTCCCCTTCTTATTTTATAACCTCAAATGTTCCTCCTAATTCAGCTTCAAACAGTCCATCAAGATTAACATCATTTTTTGCATCGAACAATATGTCAGCACCATTTTGGATTGTTACCTGTCCACTTGGTTCGTTTGTTGTTACATTTGAACCAATATATATATTATTACCTGATATAAATGCATCGCTTGACAATGTTTTATTTTGCACGTAAGTATCTGAAAGATAAGGAATATAATTATGTTTTTTTACTGTCACGTAATATGGGCGAGCAACAGAGTTAAAGGTATGACTTGACACACCTTCTGCAACCTCAAAATAAGAATCGCCATCATCAAGAGTACTGCATACGATTATATCACAATCAGATATTCCTCCTGTGTTAACCGTAACATTAGTTCCATTGTCCGATATTGAAACACTTGAAAACTGGTTTGGTGTATCTGTCCAAATTTCAAGTGATGGGTCGCCACCCCATAAATAAATTTTTGTATTGTGTATTGAGGACGAATTATTGCCATGAGTAGTCATTGTTTGGATATTTGCTTGAACTAAAACATCACCGATGTTGTAAAAACCATCATCGTAAATATGATTGTAAAGTTCTTTATCCAAGGTGTGGTTCTCTGTCGTGTATGATGCTCTTGTCGCCCCCAAGAAAGCAACAGAACCATTTGTTCCTCTCGTAAAATTCTCTAAAAGACAAACACTTGATGAATTAATAGTGCCGTTTGAGCATGCAATACTGAATATTACAGGTGTTTCGGTAGTATTTGTTAAACTGCTAATTTCATCAGCATTAAACTCATCATAATCGTAGCACCATCCACTATGCCAGCCTGTAACTGAACCATGTCCCCTATAATTTACCAGACCTCTTCCGTCATTAATTGCATTAATTACTGTTTGATTGGTTGCATCATTACCTCCTTGTGCTGCATGTGCTCCATATGCCCTGTCAAAAGTAGGCGTGGTTATTGAATATGTTGCTGTTCTAATATCTTCTTTGCAGTCTTGATATTTTCCGGGAGCATTTTCCATATGTGCAATTAATAAACTTTTCTCAACCCAATCATTAACAGGCGGCGATTTCTCATAGTTAATCGTTTTATTAACCATGTTTTCTAATTCCGTAAGACTACTTATTGAAAATCGACCGATAGATACTTCTGCTTGATAATCGGCACTACCCCCAGGACTAACACAACCATACCAATAATCACTATTACAACTACTCCAGCTATACATAGGTATATCAGAATGGTCTCCGACAAAAAGAACATATTCAATGCCATTGTTTGTATATTCATCTGTAATATAGTCTTTTATATCAGAGGTGGTAGTTCCTGTTGTAGAAGTCGAGACCATTTCACACTTATATCCAATCCTTGATTTCCAATCTTTCAAAGCACGTAAGGGTTTTGAGTTGAAATATGTCGGGGAGGCTATTATAAGGTAATCATAATCGGTAGTTGTTGCAGTTGTTGATTTCAAAACTGGTATCGTTTCCCCATCTTCTTCAATAGTTTGAATATCTACCCCATCAAAATAGCTTTTGACAAGCTCACTATCATAATTTAGTAAATGTTTATTAAATGCTCTGCTATGGCTTGTACTAAGACTTTTTCTTTGTTGAGATTTCAGACCTTTTGTTTTCGAAGTAAATTCTATCTTTACGGTAAACTCTATCATTACATCAAGTAATTGTTTATTGGGGTTATATCTAAATGGGCAAACAGTCATGTTTCTATTTTCGATTCCTCTCCAACTCATTAATTCTGAGTATTCAAATACTTTTTCAGGATAATTGAGAGAAGAAGAATAGAATTCTTTGTTTAAATCGACACTTGTTCTTTTCTCTGTTTCTAGCAATGATTTTTGGTATGGAGCTATGTTAAAATCAGACAATTGTTTCCAAGTGGAATCAATTATTGTGATTGAAAAATCTGTTTGGGGAGGAATCCCTATTAATTCAGTAATCACAGGTAATGCAGGTTTTCCAACCTCCTTCAAAGTATTGTAATCAGGAAAATATATTTCATCATAAGGAGCATTGTTAATACTTATCTCCTGATTATAGAAACCAAACACTTTAACTTTAAATGTAAATTCTTGCGAGGTTGATGAAATTATCTCAATTGAAGGCTTTTGAGCATTTTTTGAATCATCTAATGAAACCCAATCTTGGGCAAAAAGTGATATACTGCATATTAGCAATAATTGGATTAGGAGTAATTTGTTAGTTTTCATTTTTATAGGGTTTATTGAATTATTAATTTTCCAGAGTAATATGTTCTGCCTGAACTGTATAAGTAGAAATAATAAAATCCTGAATTAAGATTTTCTTTTTGTAATTGAAAAGAATCTGTACTTATGTTGTTAATCATTTTTATCATACAACCAGAGCTATTAAACATTTTGAAAGTAAAACTATTAAAGTCAGGATTTGAAAAACTTATGATTGTTGACTCACTAAATGGATTTGGAAAAATTTTAGTTTTTTTTTCAATGCTTGGAATATTAATGCCAGTTTGTTGTGCATTAATTAGCGTATCAATTCCATCGTTACCTGATAATTCAATAAGTTTAACATTATAAAAGTTTGAAGTACAATCTCCTATTTTTATGTTTATATCATGTAGACAATAACAATCACAAAGGTTTCCTGTATCAATCCTAGTGAAATAAATTGAATCTTCAAATACTTCATATTTTATTAAATGTGTCCCACAACAGTTAGCAATAATTTTACCTGCTAAAACGATTGTGTCATTTTCTAATTTTATAGAAATACTTTGTTTTTCAGAATCACCAATTGGTTCATTACATTCAATATCTGAATACATTATCGTATCTGTTTCTTGTGAATATGCAGAATAACAGACCAATAAAATCGAATAAAACAATAATCTTTTCATTGTCATTTAGGATTTAGTTTAAAATATAATCTGTATATCAATTTAATTCTTTTTTCATTTTACAATGTTTAATTTTAGCACTATCTCTCTTGCTATTACAGCCAACGGTTACGTATATGAAACGTTTGGCATTTCGAAGCACTTTCCAGTCAAGTTACAACTACTTTTGATACGGGCTGAAACCTTCAATAACCCACTGACTGCCAAATGTTTTATATACGATGTTGTATGCTGGGCTTTATTCATTATCATTTAATTATCAATCTTTTGCAATCGTTAATCAGTTCAATCGAAACTCTGCTGTTTCCGAAAAAATTAGTTTTTAGGGTAGGCAAAAAAAGCGGTGGCAAACAGACAAGCTCTTTTGCAATTTTTGGTTGCGTGACCGCATGTGCGAATTGCAAATGTGCTAGGCTGTGTGGGCTGGCTCAAACAGCTATTACCCTCTGTCTCCATACATTTACTTCTTTTCCTATTGATGTTTTCCATTGTGGTGCTCTTACATTTCTAAACACCAAACACCTATCAATTAATGTCTTAAAATCAGAATTATGATATTTTTTACTAGTTAATGTATCAATGGCAACTATAAAATCGGATAAATTCATCGGAACTATATTTACAAACTCCTCCTCATCTCCTTTATACCAAACACCAATTCTAAAAGTCTCTGCAACATTATTATCCACTGTTGGTGCTATAAACAAACAGTATACGTCCTTATTTGGATATTGCTCTTTATACTGAACTGTATGTCTCCGAACTGGTTCACTTTCTACAGCCATTTGTCTATGTGAACTTGTCATTGTCACCTCTACAACTAACACATAAGTTTCAAACTCAAATAAAAGATCCGCACCACCACCTGGTGCAGTATTTCTTGGATGAAAATCTTGATCAATCGGGAATCGCCTTGTTGTATGAATAGGACTCACTAAATCGTCAATTGCCAAAAAACTTCTCCATACAGCCCATTCTAAATAAGCCGGGCAATCATCTATTTCAGGTCCATTGGGAACAGATTCACCATTTAAAACTTTTAAATAATTAAGAATATCCCTTATAGAATCATCTGATTGCTGTTCATTTGCGAAATCTTCTTCTCGTTCCCAATTATTATATTCAATAAGCTCAAATCTAATGCGTTTAATTTCTAAAGCATCAGAATCAATTGACAATTTATTTGCTTCTGATAATAACGGATTCTTCTTATCTCGAATACCATTTTTTAATTCTTCAATTTCTGTCAGTGCAAATTGCTTGTCATCAGTTGGAAGTGGAAACGTATTCTCATAAAAATGAGAGAAATATTCAAGTGGATTTCGAGAAAATAGAAATATCGGTTCAGATGACAATAGTGAATCAACAAACCTTATTTTGTTTGATCTAATTACTAAAGTTTGACCTATTCTTGAAAAAAGACCAGATAGACTAAAATATCTAAAAGTTGTATCAGCATAATCGCTAACAACAGAATTTGGATTGATTCCGATTTCTTCTCCAAGTTTATTTTTGTAATCATTTTTTAAATCCCTTATTTCTTTAGGATTTTTGCATTCCGATAGTTTTTGTCTATAAGTCAGAATTTCGTCGACAATTTGATTTGGCAATTCCTGAGTATGATTTCTAAATTTTTGCAGGAATAATCCAGTCTCTAGTTTTGTAAGACCATCGTGACCAATTTGTTGCAATTTACTTAATACCTGAAGCAATAATACAAAAGGCTTCATTGAACCATCAGGAAATCCAGTTTCCAATGAATTTGGTAATTCATAACAAATAAATTGCCTACTGTAAATTTCCTCTATCTCAGTGACTGAGCTTGCATTAATCAATTTTCGACCGGCGGGGGTTAGTTCAAAATCTTGTTTTATTTCTGGAATAGAAATGAGGTTGAAAAATTCGCTTGTTGAATATCTTGTTGCATTAATGTTATATCTTTCAAAACTTATGAATCCTAGCTGATAAAATGCGGCTCTCCATTTTCGACCATTCCAATCGGAAGGTTCACCATCAAATTCTAATACCTCCCGTTCCTTCAATTGGGCGTGAAGACGAGCCTCAATTTCAGATCCTTTTGCATTTCCTGAAAATCCTTCATCTAAAAAGACTTTCAAGGCATTTTCGATTCTTTTAGGATTTCTTACAGTAGTATTTCCTATATTCCAGACGTTTGGCATAATTATGATGCAATAAATAAATATTCTTTTACTCTATTATTTTCATTTCCAATTTTATGAGATTGCGTTCCAAATGAATAAGTATGATCAATTTCCTGAACAAATACATTTTTCTTAAAATTTTTCAAGATATCTATCAACTCTTCCTTAGTTGGCAAGGAATTAGATGAGTATGAAACAGCTATAATTGAATCTTTAAATTTGTTGAACAATTTTTCAAATTCACTATAAGCCTCACTTTTATTGGAAAATGGAGATTTATAACTTTTAAATTTCTTGGTTTTTGTATTTTCCTGAATTTCTAATCCTTCCCAATTTCTTACAAGTCCCTCTAAAAAGTGATACCTTCTCACATAATCATTATCTGACTTTGGGCTAAAATAGGGAGGATCTAAATAAACCAAATCCGCATTTACATTCATGTCTTGTGTTAATTGGTTATTTGATTTATTTTCCAATGAATTATCAAAAACTGCTTCATTAAATATATTTACATTATTTATAAAATGCTCTTTTAATGAATTCCTTAAATCCTTTCGACCATCATCATATCTATGACCTACAAATGTAAAAATCCCTCTTGGTCTTTTTTTAATG
>JAAZCB010000366.1 GCA_012513545.1 Clostridiaceae bacterium | reverse complement strand
CTCTTAGGACTTGAAGAGGGAGAGAATATTATTCATATGGTTGCAACAGATGATTACAGAGGTTATTTAATTTTTGCATTTGAAAATGGAAAAGTTGCCAAAATTGATTTAAACAGTTATGCAACCAAGACCAACCGTAAAAAACTTGCAAATGCTTACAGTAATCTGTCGGAAATTATTTATATGTCACATATACTGGAGGATGAAGAACTGGTTGCCTTCAGTAGCTTGAATAAGGTGTTGATATTTAGCACCGGCAGTATTAATCCAAAATCTACCAGGGACTCTCAGGGAGTTCAGGTCCTGAAAGAGAAGAAAGGAAGCAAAATGACCAGGCTCAAGAAGCTGAATGAAGTAGCTTTCAAGGATCTGGATTACTATAGGACAAAAAACATACCTGCGATAGGTTGTTATTTGAAGGATGAGGATAAGGAAGACGAACAATTGCAATTAAATATATAGACAGAGAATTTTGCTATGATTAATAGTCTATAATTATTGATTTATCAGGGTTCAAAGTGCTATTCTTATATGCGTAGCTTTTAGTACAGATATTGAGAAAAATGGCGACATTAATTAAGAGATTTAGTTTGACAACGAATAAAAATAAATGATATTATTCTTTATGTTAAAATTTATTTTCAGGGGGAAAAAATGAGTAAAATTAGAAATTTTCCAAGCTTAGCTATTATTTTACTTATTGCATTATTTTTACTGGCGGGATGTACTTCAAGTCGGTCATACACATTTGCTGTAGATACTGGAGATAAAATAGAAATTGGTATGAATACAACAGGTGGATACAGTCTAACATCAAAATTACCAATTGAATTTTCAAAAGATGATGAAGTGTTGTCTCAAGGAACTTTTGGTATAGCTGAAGTTTATAATACATATAGCCAAAATGTAGAAAAGGATTCAAGTGTTAATGTAATTGAAGAAAAAGAGAATTCAAGTATAAAATATTTATTCTATGAATTTGATGAAAGAGAGTATAATTACATAATAAAAATTAATAATTCAGATACCTGTTTTATATTAGCGAATAATGTTAGTAAAGAATCAGCACAAGAAGTATTTAACAGATTAACATTTGAAGTAGAATAAAGTAAAATTCAAAAAAAGAGAGAATAATTGCTATGATAATTAATTTATTTCAAACAAGATCGAGCTTTGGGGCGGATTATGTATTATCTGATAATGCTAATCAAGCAATTTATACAGCGAATATCCGGCTTGCCGTTGCAAAAAGAAGCATAAGTTTAATCAAGAATAATCAGCCTTTATTATTAGCGGAAATCAACATAAAAACCTACATAAATGATATTACAAAAGGTTTACTACGCGGGGAATATCATGATATAAACATACAAAATCCACAGGGTGATATATGCGGAAGTATTCGTTATAAAAGGGTTAAGGTATTTTTTGGGGGTTATGGTTATTATGAAATCAACTATGAGGGTGAGGTATTTACCTGTTATTTCGTTGGGCGAGGCAAGGAAGGTATGTTTATTTGTATTTATATTGGAGAACAGCAGGTAGCAATGATAGAAAAGCCGCCTTTAGTACGTGATAATAAAGACTATTACAAAATTTATACAATAGATAATAAGTATAATGATATAATAAGCTTTTTTTGTTTATACTATGATGATATTGCATTTAGCAATTATACTGAAGTTGTTTCTTACAAGAAATCAATAAGTTATATTAACACTTTAGATAAGAGAATAAAAAGCAAGTATAATCCGCAGTTTAAGGAATTGTGCTGAAAGCTTTAAAATTAAGCGTATATCACCACTTTGCCGTAACTTTTGATTGACAGATCCTACATAATCCTGTGGGATTAAAGTTGAGTAATTAAGAGGTGAACCCAAATGTAGGATGGCTGTTGACAGGTTAATTGAACTGAAATAAAATTGGAGTATGTAAAAAATAAAAGTCGAAGGGTGATAATATTGAGGAAAAAAGCTGAATTTACTTTAGCCGATGATATCAAGGTGCTTTTACTTGATGATGATGAAGCTTTAATTAACAGTATGAACCACTATTTGTCCAAGAATGGTTTTAATTGTGTTGTTACAAGTGACCCTGATGAAGCTGTAAGAATTGTTAAGGAAGATAAAGTAGATATATTTGTTGTTGATTATCTTATGGTTGGTGTAACCGGAGTTCAGGTTATAGAAGAGGTTCGTAAGTTTAGCGATAATATTTATGTTTTGCTTCTCACAGGTCATGCAAACTTGATGCCTCCTCTTTATGCCTTGGAGAATTATGACATAGACTCTTACTCTGAAAAAGAGCCGGAATTCAAAGATCTGATATTAAAGCTTGGAATAGCTGCAAAAAGTATCAGAAAATACAAGCAGTATAAGGAAGAAATGCGCGATGGGTTGGGAATGGGTGAAAGACTCAAATATCTGCGTGGAAAGCTAGGATTAAAGCAGGAAGATGTTGCCAGAGTATTGGGCGTAGGCCGTACAACTATTACCAATTATGAAACCGGATTTAGTGAACCTTCGCTTAAACATTTACGAAAGTTGGCATCTTTTTTTAACGTTTCCATAGACTATTTATTGAATAACTCCAATGACTCCAATGACTCTAATGATTCTAATGACTCTAATGACTCTAATGACTCTAATGACTCTATTGATTCGAAACTCAATGAGTAATTTCATATAAAATGTTAATAAAATAGATTGATTCATTTATAAGGCTGCGGGCAATATAGTCACAAGCCTTTTTTTTATTTGCTTGAAAAATAATACCGATTTTTGTTGATATATTACGTAAAGTAAAATATAATTTATATATAAGTTTCCAATGAAATTATTGATTCTATTTATGTTACCAAATCTTGAGAATGTTCTGTCGGTGTTTTATGCACTATTTTGCCAAAGACTTATAAATTCACACAGAAGGTTGTTGAAGTTATTTATGCCACCAACAGTAAGTTAACAAAATTTGACTTGGGGTGATTATATGTTTAACTTTAACCAGATAACAAATAAGGAGTTTTTGTCAAAGCTTTTCAGAAACCTGGCCAGGCAGAAACAGATTCCTGTATCTGTGGATAGTAGTGGAAGCCAGTTCCAGGCAACAATGGCTTTTGGTTTTAAAAATGCGGATAAGCCGGATCTGCGCTTTGATAACCCTGATTTGATGCTTGAAGCTGGAGAAAAAATAAGGGTGATTTTTTTCTTTAAAGATGTTTTATTCTACTATGAAACTCAAATAACCGGACAGGAAGGCAATTCCTTTCAAATAAAAAATCCTGAAGCAATATATACTTCATTCAGAAGGCTCATGTACCGTTATAAACCGGCTCATAGTGAGGAATTATCTCTTTATCTGCCGGAAGATGACATAAGATATAAAGTGCATGACTTAAGTACATCAGGAGCATCTTTTGAAGGTATTGATAAATATTTTGATGAAGGTCAGGTATTCAGAAACATAACTATCAATCTCAATAATGTTGAAGATATCCATGTTGATGCTATCGTTAAGTACTGCAGAACTATGAGTAATGGTAATTTTGTATGCGGAATAAATTTTACGGGTATGGATTGGCTGACCCGGCAAAAATTGTTCTTATATATTTTTCAAAGGGCTTATCCTGACTTAAAAGCTTTGAAGGATTATTCCTCCGATGAAATATTAAAGCTTTATGAGGATTCAAAGTATTTGAGGCTAAAGCCTGATAACGATGGTGAAAATAGTTTTGTGGAAATGGTCAGGAACATTGATTTGCTAAAAGATAAACCTATGATTTATTCAAATTTTTCATACATCAGGAATGGAAAACTTTCATGTATTGGTTCGGTCATAAGAATATTTAATCGCACTTTTTTCGGAAACAGACCGGTTACTCTTACAAATACAGGTTTGAATTCAATTGCAAGATCTGATTTGCATATCGGGTTGGCTGAAGCCATGCTGAATCACTCGTATTTTTCATACTACGTCTCTTACTTTACTCGTGATTATTCATGGCACAAGGAGATGTTTGGACGACTCGGAAGTTTTATTAATGACAAAGACAAGATTATATTTGGTAAACTGCAGTATTTTGAGTGTAATATCAGTGAATTGGATTACATAAAACAGTATAAGGGATACATATGTAAAGTACTTGAGGACCCGACCGATTTCATTGAATACTGTAAAATAAATATGGAACCTCTTGAGGCAGAATGCTACGGGTATGATAAGGAAAACTTCTATTTAAATGAAATATCACAATTGTATGAGATGATTGGATTTTATGCAAATAGAAGGCTGATGGGGGTATACAGGGAAGAAAAACTTGCTGCATTTGTCGTTGCCGAGTGTTATTCGGAGGGAGTCAGCCTTAACAGTATTAATGATGGATGCAGAATTTATATACCTGCCGACGAAGTTGATGTACAAGCGGTTATACGTTCTGCAGTTTCAGGAGCGGCAGTGTTTTATAAGAAACATAAAAAAGAAAAATTTAATATACTTTTTGATTATTTAATAAAGAAAACTGAGTTGGAAAAAATACCGGGAGCAGATTACAAGGGCGAGATTGGCAGGGTTATGATGAATTACGATGGCATGGCTGATTATAAGAAAATCCTGCTGTTAAATTTTGATTTCCTGACAAAGTATTATCCGCTGACATATCCTCAGAGGGACATCTGGTATAAGGAAAAGCTTATCCCTGACACAGATATCGGCAATATTTCAGCGACTATCAGATTCGAAGATATAGACTTCAGCCTGCTTGAAAAGTCTATAAATATGGTTATTGAAAGAAATGAGGGCATGCGTATACGAGTTGTTGAGGAATACGATGAACCCAGGCAATATATAAGTGAATATAATTATAGGAAATTTGACTTTTTTGATTTTAGCAATGAAGGCAAAAAGGGGTTATTTGAATGGGACAAACTCGAAAACCGGATTTCTTTTGAAATTACTGACTCTGATTTATTTTATTTTGCACTTTTTAAAATAAACGAAAGGGAAGGTGGCTTTTATATTAAGATGCATCATCTTATATCCGATGCATGGACCATGGTTCTTATGACAAATCAGGTATTTGAGAGCTATAAAAAGCTAAAAAACGGGGCTGTGACTGGTGATGGAAATAAACCCCCGTATATTGACTATATTTTAGGTGAAGAGGAGTACCTGTATTCAGATAATTTCGAAAAGAACAAAAAATTCTGGGCTGATAAATTCAATTCAATACCTCAATTTACCAGTCTTAAGACAGTAAACATGCAATGTCTTAATCTTGAAGCCACACGCAAGACTTACATTATACCTTTAGACCTGACCATAAAAATAAAAAAATTCCTTGAGCAGTCAAAATTATCAGTTTTTATGCTTATGATGTCTGCATTATATATTTATTTGTACAGGATTACGTCAAAGGAAGATATAGTTATTGGAACTCCTGTATTAAACAGGTCCAATGCAAAAGAGAAAAATATGGCAGGTATGTTTATCAGTGCTGTTCCGGTCCGTATATACATAAATGGTGAGGATAGCTTTGAGTCTTTTGTCAAATACGTGTCAAAAGAGCTGATGCTGTGTTTTAAGAATCAAAAGTATCCTTATGAATTGATATTAAAAGATTATAGAGATAATAACAATACAAATGGGATTCTTAACGATATAGTATTTTCATACCAGAATGCAAAGCTTGAAATAGGAGAATACGTTGAAAACTATGATGCCAGATGGCATTTTAACGGAAGCCAGACTGAATCTCTGGTTATTCATTTAAACGACAGGGAGGATAAGAACGAGTATATTGTAAATATTGATTACCTGGTGAATGATTTTTCATATGATGAAATAGAAAGACTGTATGAGCATTTGCTCAATATATTAAAGGATGCAATAGAGAATTCGTCAAAGAAGATATATGAATTGGAGATATTATCACAAGAAGAAAAAAGAAAGCTGTTGTATGATTTTAATAATACAGGAGCTGATTATCCAAAAAATAAAACCATACACGAATTATTTGAAGAACAGGTAAACAGGACACCGGACAATGTTGCATTGGTATGTGAGGATAAGGAGATTACTTACCGGGAATTAAATGCAAAAGCCAATCAACTGGCAAAAATATTGAAAACCAAAGGAGTAGGAAAGGATATAATTGTTGCTGTTATATATGAACGTTCTATAGAAATGATAGTATGTATTTTGGGTATTATGAAAGCAGGAGGCGCTTATCTGCCTATTGATCCCGATTATTCAGAAGAGAGAATTAACTATATGATATCAGACAGTCAAACGAATATAGTTTTGATACAAGAAAATCTTTTACACAAATTTGATATAAAGATTGAAAAGTTAAGTTTTAACTTTGACAGTTTCTGTGAGGAAATGGGTTCTGATATTGAGACTGACGGAAATTCAGATGATTTGGCATATGTTATATATACATCTGGGTCTACAGGAAATCCAAAGGGTGTAATGATTCAACACAGAGGTTTGATTAATTTTATTTGGTGGAGAATACAAAATTACAAGATCAACTCGAAGGATATTACATTACAATTTATTTCATTTTCTTTTGACGGTTTTGGTGCCAATTTGTATTCAAGTATATTAACAGGTGGGAAGCTGGTAATATTAAACAACACTCGATGGAAAGATTTCAATTATGTAAGAAGGAAAATAAAACTTATGAAAGTAACCAACATGAGTTTGGTGCCATCCATGTACAAGGAGATTCTTAGTAACGCCAATATGTCAGATTTGGCTTCCATGAGATTTGTCGTTCTTGCAGGAGAAAAAAGCAGCGAGTATTTGATAAAGCAAAGTAAAGCAATTAATAACCAAATTAACCTGATTAATGAGTATGGTCCTACTGAAAACTGCATTACTACAACAGCTTATTTAGGTATGGATGAAAAAACACATTCTATTATTGGAAAGCCTATAAGCAATACGTATATATATATATTGGATTCATATGGTGGGTTGGTTCCCATTGGAGTGTATGGTGAATTATATGTATCTGGAGAAAACCTTTCAAAAGGCTATATTAATAATAAAAAACTTACTGATGAGAAATTTGTTAATAATCCGTATATGAGAGAAAACAAAATGTACAAGACGGGCGATATCGCAAGATGGCTGCCTGATGGTAACATAGAATTTCTAGGAAGAATAGATTCTCAAATAAAAGTACAAGGTGTAAGAATTGAACTCGAGGAAATTAGGAGTGCTGTAGCCGAATATCCCTCAATAACAGATGTAATAGTTCT
>JAAZCB010000037.1 GCA_012513545.1 Clostridiaceae bacterium | reverse complement strand
TACTCCCCAGGTCTTCGTACTTTCCCATGTAACCAATGTATTATCAGTAATACCAAGCTGATGCCATATCTTTTCAGGAGTCTTGGGCATAAACGGCTGAATCAGCACCGATATTATCCTTAAGCTTTCTGCCAGATTGTACATAACCTCAGCAAGCCTTGCACTGTTTGAATCGTCCTTGGCCAGAACCCACGGCATAGTTTCATCAATATACTTGTTGGTCCTTGAAACAGCCTTCCAGATTTCTGTAAGAGCAGAACTGAACTGGAGCTTATCAAGCAGTTGTTCAACCTTTACGGGTATGCTCATTACAGTCTTCCTTAGATCTTCATCAAAATCACCCTGCTGCCCCTTATCAGGTATAGTGCCTGCAAAGTATTTATCTATCATTGCAACAGTCCTGCTCACAAGATTTCCAAGATCATTTGCCAGGTCAGAGTTAATTCTGTTTATGAGGGCTTCGTTGGAGAATATACCGTCCGAACCGAAGGGAACCTCTCTTAATAGAAAATACCTTATTGCATCAACACCATATTTCTGGACAAGTATCACAGGGTCAACCACGTTACCCTTTGACTTGGACATTTTGCCGCCTTCCAGAAGCAGCCAGCCGTGTCCGAATATCTGCTTCGGAAGCGGTTCCCCCAAAGCCATCAGCATTGCAGGCCATATAATGGTATGAAAACGTACAATTTCTTTTCCTACAAGGTGTACATCTGCCGGCCAATACTTTTTATAGGCAGAATCCTCCTGCGACATAAAGTCCAGAGCGGTAATATAGTTTGAAAGAGCATCAATCCACACATACACCACATGTTTGCCATCAAAGGAAACCGGTACACCCCAGTCAAAGGTGGTACGGGAGACAGCCAGGTCCTCAAGACCGGGACGAAGGAAATTGTTGAGCATCTCGTTCTGTCTTGAAACAGGTTGTATGAATTCGGGATTCTCCTCTATAAACTTTATCAACCTGTCCTGGTACTTGGATAGTCTGAAAAAGTAACATTCTTCTTTAGTCAGTTCCACTTCACGTCCACAATCGGGACACTTGCCCTCCACAAGCTGTGTCTTGGTCCAGAAGGATTCACACGGAGTACAGTACCAGCCCTCATATTCACTCTTATAGATATCCCCCTGATCATACAGTTTTTTGAATATTTTCTGAACTGCCTCCTCATGATGCTTGTCTGTGGTCCTTATAAACCTGTCATTTGTTATATCCATAAGTTTCCACAGGTCTTTTATTCCTGCCACTATACCGTCGACATATTCCTTGGGAGTAACACCCTTTGCTTCCGCTTTTCTTTGTATCTTCTGACCGTGTTCATCGGTACCCGTGAGAAACATAACATCATAACCTCTAAGCCTTTTATACCTGGCTGCAGTATCTGCTGCAACAGTTGTATAAGAATGCCCTATATGTAATTTATCACTTGGATAGTAGATAGGCGTTGTAATATAGTAAGTTTGCTTCTCCATTAAAGTTGCCTCCTTAAAATTAATACCGGTTTTTATTATATCCCGGCGTACTTCTCATTAATACTACTATACATATTAATAAATTATTTTTCAATATGCATATACTCCAATTAAAGTGCATATACTGGAAAAAAATCTGTCGTTTTACTTCCTTAAGGAGGATAATATTTATGGTTGCAAGGTATTCCAAAGGGCCTCAGTTGATTTTCAGACATGCGCACAAAGTATTCCCCAAAGTTGAAACCATGCTTCTTAGAAAACAATCTTTATATTCTACTTTATATGGAAACAATGAGGAAAGCTTTTTAAAGACAGGCTTCTTTGACAATAGACATCTTATCCTTGACGGAAGCCTGTTCGCTCTTTATCCAGGTGTAAGCCCGGTAAGCTTTTTGAAATTTATTGTTTCCTTTCAAGTTTTGGCCCAATACATAGACCTTCTTTTATCAAGAGAGGAAAGACTGAAAGAGCCTTCGATAATGGAAACCCTTTTTGTCTCCTACAGAGACGCAGTTGACTCAAAAAGAAAAATGAGCTGCTATATGGGAGCTTATGAAGTTGACCATCTGTCAGCCCTGAACAAACTGGTTGAAGAATGCAGATCACAGATATTAAGGGTTCCTTCCTATAACCTTGTTATAGGCCAAATAAAAAAGCATGTACAACTACTCTCCGAGCTTCAAATGCTTGCTCATACAGACAGGAACAATATTGATAAAAGCCTCGAAGCGTGGTCATTAAAATACTATAAGAATTATCC
Organism: Clostridiaceae bacterium; assembly: GCA_012513545.1. The sequence continues at coordinate 637 of JAAZCB010000037.1, read as the reverse complement.
CGATATTACCATGTGGGAGTTTTGTGCAGCAGCAAGGTCTTCTCTTCCTGTTTTTGTTTTGTTTGCCGCTGCTTATGACCGCAACTTGACTTCAAACGATGTTGAAGACATTTGTTCTGCATACTTCCCCTGGATTTGTATTCTTCAGACAATGCTGAAGGACTTCGTGAATCCATCGGTCTTAAGTGCAAACGGGCTTAATTTTGTACATTACTACAAAAACTTGAAATCCTGCGAGGAAAGACTTGCCTTCTTTATTGAGCAAGCCCTTGAAAGGTGTAGTGCGCTTAAATACCCTGAATTTCATCAAACCGTAGTAAAAAGTATAATTTCTGTCAGCCTGTCCGACCCAAGAGCGTCACAAGGTATGAATAAAATTGCCAGCATGAGTCTTCTTAGAAAAGGAGGAGAAGGAATATCCATGTACCATAAATTCTATAGATTCGCACGTTTCACAGGTGTTCTATAGCATTATAATCTTTTTTTTGCAGTAAAATACAATTTGGAAGCTATCCAAAAATCAGTGAACAAATCCATACCGAAGCAATAACACCTGCGCAATCGGCAGCAAGAGCTGCGACAAGAGTGTGCCTGATGTTTTTTATACCTACTGAACCGAAATATACCGTAAGGGTAT
>JAAZCB010000365.1 GCA_012513545.1 Clostridiaceae bacterium | reverse complement strand
CGGAAGGGAAACGGCTGCAAGGGTTGCCGGAGGAGCAGTAGCAAAAGCTGTACTTGACACAATGGGGATAGATGTAATTGCTTTTATAACAGAGATTCATGGTATAAAGGCTGAAAATATAACCTACGAAACTGCAAAAGCCAACTACCGCAAAAATGAGTTGAATTGTCCTGATCTAAAAAGGGCAAAAGACATGATAGATGAATTATTAAAGATTAAGGAACAGGGTGATTCCTGCGGTGGGGTGGTAGAAATTATTGCAAGAGGTGTTCCTTCAGGACTTGGGGAACCTGTATTTGATAAACTGCAGGCTACTATTTCACATGCCATAATGTCCATAGGGGCTATAAAGGGAATAGAATTCGGAGCAGGGTTTGAGCATACAAAATTGAAAGGCTCAGAATCAAATGATGAACCTTATTATGATGGGGCTTCAGGGAGAGTCCGCTTTAAAACAAACAGGGCAGGAGGAATTCTCGGGGGGATATCAAACGGGGAGGATATAAGAATAAGAGTGGCAGTAAAGCCTACTCCAACAATATCAGTTCCTCAGAATACAGTAAACATGTATAGTCTTGAGAATACTGAAGTTGAGTTTAATACCAGGAATGATCCATCAATATGCCCTAGAATTTATCCGGTTTGTGAAGCAATGGTAAGAATTGCCCTTCTTGATGCTCTCTATATTTCTAAGGGGTATAGAGCTGTTGCACAAGCTATTGATGAAAGATGGGACAAGCTATAGAAATAAAAAAGCAGCCTCCTTTTTTTATAGGGGGCTGCTAAAATGTTTATTGTTACTTATTAATTCATACTGATTTTTTTGCTTATTGTTTTTAACAAAGAATCAAATTCATAGTTTAGCATTCTAATTGCGTTTTCCTGCTCGGATTTAAAGAATTGTATGTGTTTTTCTATGCATTTTACAAAACTTTCTTCTCCAGCAGAATATTCAAGTCCATATTCAAAGCCAAATTTACTGTCCTTCTTCCATAAAATCTGTGCTTCTATATTAAAGCTCTTATCTTCAATAAGTGTATCGATATTTAGGATCTTTCCCTTGTCAAATTCTTTCTTTGTACAAAGTGAAAGACCTTCAAGACTTAAATTTCTTATGTAGGCAAAATCCTTTAAATTATTGTGATATATGTATGCAAATAGTGATACGGGAAACCTCTGACACGCTCTTCTGTTAATTAAGGATTCAGAATTAATAATAGCTGCTGTAAATGTGTTATTGTTATAATTTATTGAATTTATTACGCCTTCACAAACACATATAATTTCCTCATCTTCAAGTCCAATAACAATAGGATCATTGTCAAAATAACTGTAAATAAGAAAATCTTTTTCAGGTTTTATTATTAGTTTTTGGTCTTCGATGTTGCTTATAATTCCCTTATTTATTTTCTTGCCAGAATAGTGCTTTAATGTTACTATTTCTCCAACTTTAAAATTCATTAAATCATCCTCCAGAAAATAAAAGTTTTGATAGCTTCAATCGATTTTTGACAATTAATCCAAGCTAATCAGCAAAAGAGAATAAGAAATGCATAATAATAACTCATTTCAAGCAATGAATTACTATAATAAGCATCACTAACAGCTTAGATGCTAATGCTTTAAAAGGCCAATGTCAAAAAGTTAATAAAACGTCTTAAGTAAAATGAATTGACAGCAAACCCGGACAAGAATATGATACGCAAATTATAAGGTAATTCTAATGTAAATTGGATGTGTTTGTGATCTTGCATTAATTATTAAGACTGTCGTTTTTTCCACTATTTATATTATAACACAAATTATCATCAATTATAAGTAAATTTAATATTTGTCTTAAGAAAATGTTTTTCTAAATGTTGACTTATAATCCTTATCATGATAAACTAAATTAAATTATATTTAAAAGTGATGATAAGGGAAAGTAGACTGTAGGTTTTTGTTAAGCGAGCCGGGGAGGGTGGAAGCCTGGTATAAGAATTACATTTGAAGTTCCCCTTTGAGCTGTCAGTTGAAAAACAAATTTGTTAAAGTAGGCTGCACCGGAGCTTTCACCGTTAATAGAAAGGATATATCGGAAATATTATTTTCCCGTATATTATTGAGTGGGCTTTTAGCCAATTTGGGTGGTAACGCGTGGATGTTGAACTCCTCGTCCCTTAAGGGATGAGGAGTTTTTTGATGAAAATTTTTAATTAGAAAATGAATGGAGGTATTTATTATGATTATTATTATGAGTCAAAATGCTACAAGAGAACAAATTGACAGTGTAGAAAAAAAACTTTCTGAATTGGGATTTAAAACTCATCCCATCTTTGGAGAAATAAAGACTGTAATCGGTGCAATCGGTGATAAAAGATTACTCAATACTCATTCAATCTCTTCCATGCCTGGTGTAGAAAACCTTGTACCTATTATGAAACCTTTTAAGCTGGCTGGCAGGGAACTAAAGCAGGTATCTACAATAGTCAGGGTTGGGGACATTGCAATCGGTGATAATGAATTGGTTGTTATGGCTGGGCCATGCGCTATTGAAAGCGAAGAAAATTATATTGGTACTGCCATAAAAGTAAAGGAAGCAGGTGCAAAAATTCTTCGTGGTGGGGCATTTAAACCACGCACATCTCCATATGCATTCCAGGGTCTTGAGGAAGACGGCTTGAAAATAATGGCTGCTGCAAGAGAAGTAACTGGTTTGAAGCTTGTTACTGAAGTAGTAGATACAAGAGATGTTGAGCTTGTGGCATCATATGCTGATGTCATCCAGATTGGAGCAAGAAATATGCAGAACTTCAGGCTTCTTAAGGAAGTTGGCATTAGCAAAAAACCTGTACTTTTGAAAAGAGGTATGTCTGCTACAATAGAAGAATGGCTGATGGCAGCAGAGTAT
>JAAZCB010000364.1 GCA_012513545.1 Clostridiaceae bacterium | reverse complement strand
TGAAACTTTTACATAACAAAACGAATATTTGTAAAAAAGTAATTTCTACCCAACTTCTTACTTAAAATTCCACTCAACGGATCAAATGTAAAAAATTTGTTTAAAAATACATGAAAATTTCAGAAAAATAATCGCATTTGTCCTAATGTTGAAAAAAGCAAGTGTGTGACAACGAAGCGACGCCTGCCTGCCGGCAAGGCAGGGTTGCGGGATGGGCTGCCACACTCTTGCTTGTGTGGGGTAATTCTATTCTTATTTTTTTGAGGGTCAGCAAAACAAAAATTTTTAAGTTACCACTATCGTTTTCTGGTTTGGTCGCCTTGCACATAACGGTTGGCGGTATGGTTAGTTGCCGATTTCGAAGCATTTCAATATCAAGTTACAACTACTTTTGATACGGACTGAAAAGCTTGAATATGCACTGACCCGGCAATTAACTATACCGCGTGTTGGCAACAGTTTTTTATTCAAAATGTTAAATGATATTCTACTCCTTAAGAGACCTCCCATCATTTATCCATCTACCATTTTTATCAACTCTAATTACAAATACATAAAGCTGGTTATCTAAATACCCTTCACATTGAATAATATATTCATCACCCTCAGCTTTAATTTCAAAAGTAGAATCTATCATTTTATCCAAATCCCAATATTTTTCGCATGTTAGTTTTATCTCGTTATAAACAGATGAATCAATATTGGTAATTTCTGGAAAATTAAAAACAGAGTTCTTTGATTCTTCATTATCCTTTTGACATTGAGCAAATAAGCTTAAACTTAAAATGCTGATAGGAATTATGATACTATTAAACAAATATTTATTCATATTTAAGAATTTAAGGTTCATAAATTTCATTGCTTTTTTATTCTGAGATTAAGCTATCCCTTAATAGTTTAATCTCAGATATTGTATTCGATTTAGATTTTATTGCTTCATCTTCCCAACTTGTAAAATTTTTAGATTTTATTACATAACCTTCTTGATATAATACATTCAACCTATTCCCTTTTTTCTTTGATTTGTTTTTGATTCCATCAATTGCTATGTCATATTGTTCAATAGCCAGATTTTTTAAGTTGTTTTTAGCATAAATATCGCCTACATATTTATTGATATTCCAGTACCACCCATCAGGACTACATTCTGAAACAATTTTTGATGAGAGTTTTTTAACATTAGCTATTTCATTTTGTTGAGAATACAAATCTGTTAATAACAAAGACGCAGCATATTGCACTCTCCATAACGGAAATTCATCAAAAGGAGGTTCATTTTCAATCAAATACCCATATGGTTGAGTTGCAGCATCAAAGTCATTTGCTCTGATCTTTGATAAATCAGCATATTTTGTTTGAATATTCTCAAGTTCGGATATAGCTCCTTCATTGTCACCTATATGCCGTAATATTAAAGCAATTATATATTGTGCAACATCTTTTGTCTTTTGAGGATAATTATTAATATGCTCAAAGTAAGTCAATACCTCATTTTCCAAAACGCTAATTGTGCTATCTTTATCAAAAGGGAAAGAAGTTCTTATAGAATTATCCTCATTAAATGAAACAAGTCCAGGAGCCCACATTAACCAAGCTTCATTTATTAGACATCCTTTTTCATGGTTCCAATTCACTAATATAGTATTTTTAGAAGGATATTTTTTAATTATCTCTCTTAACTCAATTATTGCTCCTTCAATATTATTTTCTATAATAGCCTTTTCGCCAATTAACATTAATTCTGCATCATCAGCCCATTCACTACTCGGATAATCTGAAATTAGCTTAGTCAGTGCTGCTTTTCTTTCAGGCCAATTAGTATTTCGGTCTTTGTAAATATAACCAACAAGAAGATTCTGCCATATATCTGCTTCTTCTATTATTTGTTTGTCCCAACGTTTAGTATTACTTACTTGGGCATTTATAATAAAAGAAAAAAATAGAAGAAAATTACAAATTATTAATACTTTAATATTTTTCGTTTTAAAATTGTTTAATTATCTATCTGGCCCTCGCCAGTCATAAAAAATATTAGTTGATGGGTAATTATAATAAAGACGATGTGATGGTGCTTCACAACCTGAACTCTGTCCTGTTTGATTTGATACCCATTGAGAATATGGAGAACTTGAAATTAATTCTTTATAATGTGTAAATAAATCATCTTCATATGTTCCCCAATTCCCTGTTTTTGAAGTATTAGCACTTGGGTCTCTCTGAGCTGATACTGCCTCAGCCCACTGATGCCATGACCATTCAATCGCACCCTGACCCCAGGTTGATCCAACAGGATCAATAGATTTTGTTCTTTGATAAGCCATATCGCCTATATAATAATTTTGCGAAGCCCATCTATGAAGTGTTGCACTTATTCCCAAAGACGAAACTAATCGAACAAAATCACTGGAGAGACGATGACAATCCATATTCCAAGTATAATGAGCATTAAAACCATTATTTAAAATAGCCGTACAAACACTATTTGCATCACTTTGACCACTAGCCCAATCACATGCATAGTCTAGTATATTAGTCCACGGCTCAGTTACAGGAGCTTGTGGAGTTGCAAGCAATGTATAAAAAGTATGTGTTGTATTAACAGATGTGCAAGTAATAGGGCAATATGGTGAATTTATTGGCAAAGCCGTTGCCTCCCATTTCCACGTAAAAGTTCTTTTGCCAACGCTACTCGGAATTGAACTAGATAATTCAACAGTAAGTGTCTTATTCAAATCACAAGGAGCAACAAATACTTCGCATACATTGCCAATTCCAGTTCCAGAAATTACCGTTGCTTTAACAAGGTAATTCATATTAGAATTATTACTACTGAATTTCACTTTAATCTTATGGCTACTTTGGCTTTTAATATAGGCACAACTCTCATTTCTTGAGTTTTTAACATATTCAGGAACAGATATTGTGGTACTTGCATTTTTTCTGATTGTTACTGCATCATTAGAACTGCCACCTTCATAGTTAAAACTAATTTCGGCAGGCCATATCTGGGGAGTTTGCGCATCCAAGTTACCAATCAAGACAAATTTGGTTAAGAAAAGCATTAACAAATACTTTTTCACTGTTGGTAAATATTGTATTGCCCGGATTAATCTATTTTTATTCTTTTTCATATTTTTCAGATGTTTTATGAATAAAACTTAAATTAATCAGTTAATACCATTCTTTTGGTATCTATTAATTGTCCATCAACAATCAAAGAATACATATA
>JAAZCB010000363.1 GCA_012513545.1 Clostridiaceae bacterium | reverse complement strand
CTACCATCTAGCTCTATACAAGATTCCTGTTTGCTAACTATTGCTTTATTTATATCATAAAGAACACTTATTTCACCTGAACACTCACAGCCGATGTCAAACAGTATCCTTTTTGTTTCTTCTCTTAGATACTTCCTTTCTTTAATCCATCTTGCAAGTAATTCACTCGATAATTGCTTAAAATCAACAATTCGTCTTTCATTAGTCATATTTCCCCTCCTATTCAACAAGTCAAGTCTATAAGTTTATAATCATTATTTATCATTTACTAATTCGCATCATCATACATTGAGCCTTTTACTGATACTTCTATTTCATCTAACTGTGATATTCCTTTCAATGCACCGAGCTTTTTATATTCGTTGTTTGAACCGGATAATTCAATATCTCCAATCCACACTTTTACGGTATACTTTCCATTTGGCATATGAGCATGCGTATAAACATACCTGTTTTCAGGATTGATCTGAATTGTAACATTTGTTTTTTCGGTGATTTTGTAAATGTTCTGCCCATTTTTTATGTACTCTCTGTATTTAAAATTGTTTTTACTCTCAATTGTTCCTGACTCTTCATAACCCTCAAGGATTTCCTTCCAGAATTCGTGAGTATATTCTCCACTATTCTCTGAATGCTGGAGCACTTCAACTTTTTTGGAATACCTTGAACCGCTGTCGTTTCTGTCCAATACATTTAAGAGGACAACTCCATCCACCCCTGTTGGGTCTTCAGCTGTCAATGATGCAGGACGTCTCCCATAATTATTTCCGCTCCTGGGCAATAGTTCATTTTGTATATTTACAGGCTCTTTATAACTGTTTATGTACATTAAGTCTGTCTCGTAGCGGAATGATTTAACTACAGCATCTACAAGGTCTTTATGCTCTTTAGTATCTGCCTGCGTAGGTTTATATGTAACTGTTTCAACTGAAAATGTATATGTTCCTGTTGGATTAAAATAATAGCCGGATTTAATCGGGTAATCAACATTCTTAAAGTCCGTATCTGAAGCAAATACTGCTTTGTCATATTCAGACTTCTGATAATCCCTTCTCCTTGCAGCCTCTCTGCTATGTTTATAGTTATTTGCAAGGGTACTTTCAGACTCCCATTCAATTATCCCGATATTTTGCTGTGTAAAAGTACGTTGATATTGTCCAGGTACTGTTGTCCAGTCATATAATGAATTATCTTCGTTTTGATGGCACATCCATCGAATTACATTAAATTTATATGGTTCGCTTGTCCACCACAGTTTTTTCTCAAGATTGCTTATTGTGTTATCATCAATCTTGTTTTCAAATACCTTTGGTGTAATTGTGGGCATACCATTGTATATGTATGTATTAATAATTCTTGTATCTGTGCCGGAATTAAAAGCCGCACTAGTTGTTCCCGTTATTCTTTCAGTATATGTACTTCCATCCAGTTTCCTTCTGGTTACATAATCTTCATATTTCCCGTAAGCAGTACCTCTAAATTTAATAATGCCATTTCTTGTCTTCGGGTTTGTTTTGTTCAGCCACTTTCTGTTTTTAGGATCATCAAATTTTCCGGTTGTCGAGTCGTAAGTTGCATCTTTTCTATATATTGTAGTACTGATCCTTGGATGCTTTATAATTCTACCGGCAGGTTCAGTAACATTCCTGCCCGTGACATTAAATGATGAAGCATTATATATATCAGGTGTCTCATTATTGATATTTATGGTACCCCATGCATTTCCATATAAATTGCCTCTTGGTGCTTCTAAATCTGCTTCTATATCAGCACCATTTGCCAGTGAAAAGTTTACCTTTTTACTCAAAACATTATAGTCTAATTCAAACATTCCTGTTGTGTTTATAGGAGATACAGCTTTTATTGCATTACCGGAATCAAGAATATTATTGTCAAGAACGAATTCAACCGGGACACTTCCATCTTTATTTATTTCAAACTTTATGTTCACGTCGCTATTTGGCATAATAAACTCTGCATAAAGTAATCTTTCTCCATTAGCTGGTATATCGAGATTTTCAGACGGTTTATCTGAATGCCCTTTATATGTAACAGTTGTTATCGGTGTATTTGTTGCTTTATTAGTTATTTTCCATGCAAACAAAGGAGCATTTCCTAATGTTTTTGTAAGGTCTCTATTAAAAGTTGAGTTAACTACAATGCCTACTTGTACTTTGTCCCCTGACGTTACACTTGAAGGCAAATCCTCAAATTGTGCATCAATATCACCTCTAAGACCTACTGGAGACATTGGAACAGTCAAATAATTAATCTGTTTACCTGATGAATTATGAAACATAATTCCACAGCCCCAGCTTACACTTGTAGGAGGCTGATATACATGAACATACTTGTGCCATTCTCTTGTATTTAATTTATCCTCCGGAAAATCTAATAAAGACCCATCTTGATTTGTTCTTGATATCTGTTTTAGTCCTAATCGTATACTTTCTTCAAAAATCGGTTTGTTATTGAATTTATCACCACCCTTAACTTCTGCCCTGTCTATAGTTAAGGAGTTATTTGCTGGATCTAAAACCCAGTTTCTATCCCATAACCCTATTGTTGAAGTTACGTCATTTGGAAAATCATAATTGGTAAAGTTTGCATCAGACATTGTATAACCTAAATACCGATATTTATTTTCTTTAAAGTCACCATGTGGATCTCCATAGACAATGAAGTCTCTTGGACCTGAAGAATATGCTTTTGTCGATAATGATTTCTCACACACGTTAGTTTCTTTAAAATAATCATATTTTAGCAAGCCCAATTCTATGATTTCTCTATTGGCTAACTTTACAATCTTCTCGCGTGACAATTCTTCTGCTGCATTGGTAGTAGCGGTTAATATTAAAAGCGTTAAAATAATAACAATGCTTTTTCTCATTAAAACACTACTCCTTCCTTCCATACCTTAAGCATAATCGAGATATCCCATGCTTCAGCAGTAACTATTTTATTACCTAATTTGTATTGTCTCCTTGATAGTTTATCCGTTCTTGATTGCTTTTGTCTTAAATATTGGAATACCTCCTTTGCAATAGCTTGACCGTATTTCTCTTCAAACATTTTTTCTGCAGCGTCATATCTTTCATTTAAGATCGTTGAATCAGGATCCCAATCAATAGACATTCTATACTCAACATCAACTACATTTGTTTCAACCTCAATCCAGCCTGTTATAGGGTCTTTAGTAGTTTGTGGCGTAGGAGCAGACGTAGACTTGCCATTTACATCCACATAAACCGTCCTAATTGCACTATCCCACCTTACAGTAGCTCCAAATGCTTCTGCTACATATCGAGCCGGCACATATGTCCTTCCGTCTTGCAACAAAGCAGCGGTATCCATTTGTTTTTTTTGCCCATCCAGGTCATATTCTTTTTTCCCAATATATAAGACCAGTTTTTTGCCATTCAAAACAAATACAGCCTTCTGTTCTTTGCCATCCCATGTAACTGTTGCGCCCAATGCTTCACCGATAAATCTTGCCGGTGTTTGAGTTCTCCCATATGTATCTATAAAAGGTTTTGCATCAGGAAAATCAAGCCTAGTTCCATTAACCACTACACGAAGCGGCATCTCAACAGCAGTAGATACTGTAGAAAATAGTGTTATCATAATAAAGATAACTGTTATAAATAATAATATTTTTTTCATTTCTAAATCCCCCCATATTATCAAAAAAATTTTAGCCTTACATTTTTTTATATCCTCAACACCAAAAATCATTACATTATTTAGTTAGCAAGGTTTACATGTTGGTATTCTTTAACTCTATTTAACATCTCAACATAATCATTTCATGTCTATAACTTTAAACTCATCTAAATAAGCATCGTATCTTACAACATAAATTACATTATTTACATTCTCCTTAACCTTATTATCAAAATAATTATATACAATACTCTCCTGAATAGTAAATTCTTTAATATATCCTTTCTCTGTTTCTTCTATCAAATTTGTACTGATAAACCGAAAATTAACTAGTTCCAATTCAACTTTTTTCTCTTTCAATTCTTCAAATTGATTTTTCATATATTCATATGCATTGCTTTTAGAATCAACATATTCTTCAATACGACTAAATTCATTTTTATTAATAGAATTAACTTTTTCTCTAATGACAAGTTTGATAAACTCATCCTCATTAAATGAATCTGCCTTTGCACCTGCTAAAGAATCCATGTTATTATTAATTACTGAATCTATATCATTATTATGATCAGTGTTATTTTCAAGACTTTTCCCATTGCCAGTGTTATTAATCTTTTCATAGCTTGAACCGTCTTTCTTTATTCTATGATATTCATATACATCAGCTTCTCCACTTCGTTCCATCGTGCAATAGAATATCCATTCATCTACTAAAACAATGCCTCTTGCGTCACATTCCTTTATTTTCTCTTTTTGAGTCGACTCTTTATTTATTCTCATAACAGCTGGGGAGTCTACATAGTAAATCCAATTTTCTTCTACATTAATGTTATTCATTAGTATCATATTGTCACTCTTAATAAATTCTTTTTTATCTGTTCCATCAAGGTTCATAGAATACATTGAACGTGATGATGGGATATAATATATTTTGCCATTGCTTACATTAATACTATAGGTTGTATCATCACTTAATTTCTCATGTATAGATCCATCTGTTTTTATCCTATAGATACCTTCTTTCCCTTCTGTGTTGGTATAAAAATATACCCAATTATTAAATATGTTTAAATAACAAGGGTTCCAATCCTCATAAAGATTTATTATTTCTTTTCCATCAAGCTTTATTCTATAAACACCACCTCCTGCTAAACAGTATATCCATTCAGCTGCTATAATCATCTCTTCAGGAATTAAATCAGAAATTCTTTCTTTGCTATTTCCATCATTCTTGATTCTATAAATTCCATCTTCGCCAGAATAATACAACCATTCATTTACAATATTCAAATTTTTTTTATATCTTGTATCATCATCACATATAACAACTCTTTCCATACTTTCTTTATTATACTTGCTGATTACTCTGCCTTCATAAACATCTTCAGGTGTAGTGATATATATCCATTGTCCATCAAATACAGCATGCCCTTGATTTACAATGTTTCCGTTAGTATTTCCCAAAATAGATTGACCCATCAAAGGGTTTTCAGACATATCTTTATTCACTCCTTCACCAGTTGTTTTTTTACTTCCATAATCTTTTTGTTCTCCTGTATCATAATCTACACAGCCTGTCATAATCTGAACAGAAATAACTATTATCAATATTTTTGCAATAATACTAATTTTAAATCCGGTATTGAACACAATGACACCCCTTTAATCACTTTTTTTATTTTTATAAATGTAAAATTTTACCGCATGACCATAATCAACATCAAGCATATCTTCTAATTTATGCCAATCTGAACAAAATACTCTTTTATTTGGGTCTAAAACTCTTACCTCTATATCACCATTTTTTTCACGTATATCAGCCCATACGTGGAAATGCCCCTCG
>JAAZCB010000362.1 GCA_012513545.1 Clostridiaceae bacterium | reverse complement strand
TTGCTAACGTTCGGCGGTATGGTTAGTTGCCGATTTCGAAGCACTTCCGTATCAAGTTACAACTACTTTTGATACGAGCTGTGTCGTTCGAATTCGCACTGCACCGGCAATTAACTATACCGCTTGTTGGGTGCTGGGCTTTTTTATCAAAATTTAAAATATTCCCTTTTGGAATAATTATTTTTTTTATCTTTGCAAAAATAAGTAGGATGAATGAAGTTACATTAAAAAATTCGGGTGCTACATTTACACCAACAGAATTAGCTGATTTTCTTTCTGATAAATTAATTTCAGAACTTAATCAGCAAGTGGAAACTTCATATACAATACTTGACCCTGCCTGTGGTGAAGGTGAACTTTTAACATCAATCACCAGAAAACTCAAATCTTCACCAAATAATTTAAAACTTAACATTAAGGCATTTGATACAAATATTGACTATTTAATAACTGCCAAGTCCAATCTATCAGATTTTGACATAAATTTAGATATTCAAAATCAAGATTTTCTTAGCACTCAAGGGGCCTGTGTTGAACCTCTGAATTTGTTTAGCCAAAATGTTAGTAGTGAATATGCTGATATAATTATTGCAAATCCGCCTTATGTAAGAACACAAATTCTTGGTGCTGAAAAAGCCCAAGAAATCGCGAAGCGATTTAATTTAAAGGGACGTGTTGACTTGTACTATCCGTTTTTGATCGCAATGACAAATGTGTTAAAAAAAGGCGGTTTAATTGGTGTAATTACGTCTAATAGATACTTGTTTACTAAAAGTGGTGAATCAATACGAAAATTTTTACTTGAAAATTACGAACCTATTGAGGTTATAGATTTAGGAGATACAAAAATTTTCGATGCAGCTGTTTTACCTGCAATTTTTATAGGTCGAAAAAAAACAAACAAAAAACAACTTTCCGAACCATGTAAGTTTGCTAAAATCTATGAAGAATTAAATGGAATTGACAAGCCAGTTTTTGCAGCTAGTTCTGTATTTGAAATTATAAACACTAATAAATCAGGCGTTTATTCGGTTAATGAAAGAAAATATAATTTTTCTGTAGGTTTATTGAAACACACACTTAATAAAGCAGATATATGGCAAATGACCAATCCAGAAGAAAATAAATGGATTGAACAGATTAGTAAAAATTCTGCATTCCTAATTGGAGATAAATTTAAGGTCAGAGTGGGTGTAAAGTCATGTGCAGACAATGTTTTTCTTAAACAGAATTGGGACAATGAACCTTTTATACCTGAAACTAATTTATTTAAAAAACTGATTTCACAAGAAAATATACAACGTTGGTGTTTTTCTTCTGAAAACGACCTCAAAATACTTTATCCACATTATTCTGCAAATGGGAAAAGACTAGTAATTAATCTTGAAGATTATCCAAATGCTAAAAAGTATTTTGAAGCAAACAAAGAACAATTAGAAGGTCGTAAATATTTAATTGAAGCAGGACGCAACTGGTATGAAATGTGGGTTCCTCAAAATCCTGAATTTTGGGCTTTACCCAAATTGGTATTTCCAGACATAAGTGTCGATGCTAGATTTTATTACGATGATAATGGGTCAGTTGTAAACGGCAATTGTTATTGGATTGTTGCCCAATCTGAACAAGAAAAAGACTTATTGTTATTAATTCAAGGGGTTGCAAATTCAGATTTAATGGCACAATATCACGACTTATGCTTTAACAACAAGTTGTATTCAGGTCGAAGAAGATATTTTAGTCAGTATATCGAAAAATATCCAATGCCAAATCCCAGTAAAAATAGTTCAAAGCAGATAATTGAAGTTGTAAAGAGGCTAAACGAACTATCTGCATTAAACCAAGATGTTTCTGAATTGGAAACCAAACTCAATAATTTGGTTAATGAATCATTTGGTCTCTAAGGATTATAAACACATTTCCCCTCATAAGAATTGAAGAAACTCATCGGAATTGAGCGTTGGCATTTATAACTGACATCGCTAACGTATGTAAATATTTCGCCAAGTTTTTCTCCAGGAGCAAGTATAATACCTTCGATTACATTTGTTTTAGGATTAGTTAATGCTATTAAATATCGAACATCAAAAGTTGTCAGATTATTTTCTGCAACAACAATTTCCTCTTTTTCAGGAGTAAACCGACCTAAATCTACTGTTTGCGTATCTTGAACTTTTACTTCAAGAAATTGATTTGGAATATCAGGAAAACCACCTACCAAATTTTCACTATCCGTCATTTTATAACCTAAAAGGTCAAGAGTCATACGTTCAAGTGCTTGTCCTCTATTTTTTGTTGCTGAATTATCCAGTTTTTTACCTATAAGCTTTTTTGCAACTCGTTCAGTCAATAATTTAATCGAGTACAAATTTTGGATGCTTGGTTCATTTGCCATCGAATCATCAGGTTCTTTATATGTATCAGAGATTAAATATGATAATTTTGTGGAATCTGGGTAAGTTAAAATCTTCGACTCACTTCTATAAATCTGATTTCGAGCTTTATTGGAAATTAATAATTGATGTTTTATTGTTGGTTTGCCAAATTTACCAAAATGGGTCTCTATGTATTCTGCTGTAAGTATGACAATTGAAGAAATAATATTCTTCTTAGAATCAATTTTAACAAGTATGTATCTTACATCGTCACATTTTAATGTTTCTCCTGAATCGTATTTTATTAAAACCGTTTTACAGTTTGGTATTCTATTCCATACTTGTAAATTATAAGACTCTCCGCTTGTTACAGTGTAAGAATCAATCAACTCCCTAAGCATCTTGGGAACTCCTTTTTTCTTAGGTGGAACAATTTCGTATTCTACAGTATTTGCGCCTTCAGGAAGCCCATTTCTTAGAAGTTCATTTGCTATGAGTTTTCTAATATTAGCACCGTCGGTTCTGGTCTTACCAGTTAGTTTGAATTCACGACCAACAAGTCCCTTGAAAATTTGAGGTAGTTTGGTTATATCTGTTAAAAGTTTTGGGGATTTGGGTGGAATTTTAAATGCTTCATCCATGATTCTTTATTTTACTGATTCATAATCAGGAATAAAGAATGTTATGGGTTGATTATAAAATTTTGCTAATTCAAGTAAAATCAAAAAGTCAACACGTCTGGCTCCATTTTCAATTTTTGATAATTCACTTTGTGAAACAATCTTACTATCTGACACTTGCTTTTGTGAAAGTCCAGCTTGTTCACGAGCTTCAATCAATCGACTAGAGAGGAAACGTCTTTTTTTACTATAATCATTTCTGTTCATAATATTCAATATTCCATTTTGCAATATTATGAAGAATGATTCGGTATTCCTTTTTGGAATATTCCCAGTAAATTCAAGGTTCTTTCTAAGGAGTATTCATTTTATTTTTCGCTGAAATGCTTGTTCGGAGCTTTCTTAGCCTTGCACCCAACGGTTGACAATATGGCCAGTAAGGGATTGCGGGCGATTTCCTATCATGGTACACGAAACTTTGAAGCGAGCTACAAACCTTCGCATACCGCTGAAACCCTTATTGGCTATATTGTGTGTTAGCTGCTGGTGTTCATTTATTATCAGTTTGTTATATTTATAAATCAACTCAATCGAAGCACCGACTTTGCCGAAAAAATTAGTTTTTAGGGTCGGCAAAAAATGTGCTTGGCTGTGTTGGATTGAATCAAAGCCCCTTCTTCTCCTTATAGTTTTCTAAAGCAAAAGTTGCCATAACATTTGTTGAGAAAATAGTAA
>JAAZCB010000361.1 GCA_012513545.1 Clostridiaceae bacterium | reverse complement strand
GGGAACCAGCATTAAAAACCCCATTGCGTCAAAAGTATCATATACATATGATGATTATAACAACAGGGCAAAAATGACAGTGGATGGAAAATTCTCAACAGTCTATGCCTATGACAAAAACAACAGGTTAACTACAGAAACCAGAACTCCTGTGACTATAACTTCAACTAACCTTCCCGAGAAGGTAACGTATACGTATGACAACAACGGAAACACAAAGAGCAGAATAACCGTTAAGGGATCAGAAGCAAGTCCTGTTTCTAAAACTGAAGCGAAATATGATTATGACGGCTTCAACCAGTTGAAAAAAGTAACCGAAGGAAGCCATGTATACGCTTATTCTTACAGCGGAGACGGTTTAAGGTATCAAAAGACAATAGATGGCGCTACAACATACCAGATATGGGACGGACAGAAAATAGCCGCAGAAATGAATAGTTCCGGTACAATAACAAACAAGTATATACGTGGTATAAATCTTATATATGCTTCTGATGCAGGAGGAAATAAAAAGCATTAACTTTACGATGGGCACGGAGATGTGGTACAATTAACTAATTCCCAGGGACAGGTAATGAAGAATTACGATTATGATGCTTTTGGAAATGAAGTAAACCCGGATGCAAATGATACCAATCCGTTTAGGCACTGTGGGGAATATTTCGATTTGAGCAGTGGTACCTACTATTTGCGGGCCAGACACTATGATCCGGGGATAGGCCGGTTTATAAGTGAAGATAGCGTTTTGGGCTTAAAAGTGAAGATGGTTAACGGGTTTGAATATGATGATCCGTTGTCATTGAATCTCTATACGTATGCATACAATAATCCGGTCTTATATTGCGATCCGGGCGGGCATTCAATAGCATTAGCTCAAGGTTCGATAAACTCCCTGTCTGGAGCATTGCCATGGCTGGCTAGCGGCATAACAGCAGGGGTGGCAAGTGTTAAAACAGCTATTGCTACATCTTGGGCACCAGTAGTAGCAATAGGAGCTGCAACGGTAGCAGTGGTTTCAATTGCTGTTGTTGTTGACAAGGCAAACAAGTTGGGGGCTGATGCTACAAAGGCGATGACGTGGGTTGATACGCAGGTGAGTACAAGATCAGTCGACCCAAATAAATTACGTGACAATACGGTATATGTTATAATAGACAACATAACAAGTAAGGTTGTATATGTGGGTAGGACAAGTAATTATAGCTCCCGGCAGTATAGACATCAAGAAGCAAAAAATGCTAGATTTACATCTGCAGACTTTACTATGACGCCGGTAGCAACCGGACTGACGCATAATGAGTCACGAGCTTTGGAACAAACCCTTATTACGGCTTATACGCTACAAGCGCTAAAAAACTCGATCAACTCCATTGCAGATAAAAATTTGAAAAATTTCACTTATGAGATTAAGAGGGTAGAAAGCCTTATAAGCAGCTACTTTGATGATTAATAATGACGAGGAGGTATACACATGGGAACATGGGGTACAGGGCTATATGCTAATGATAGCACATGTGATGTGCGTGACAGCTATATGCAACTTCTACAGGAAGGACTTAGTAATACAGAAGCTTATGAAAAAACACTGGAAAAGTATCGGGAATATATAGGAGACCAAGACGAACCGCTCTTTTGGTTTGCTCTTGCCGAAACGCAGTGGAGAATGGGATGTCTGATTCCTGAGGTAAAGGAAAAGGCATTAGAATGGATAGAGAATGACGGAGGACTGGAGCTTTGGAAGGAAAGCGACGGTGGGGGCACAGGCTGGAAAAAGACACTGCAAAACCTAAGACTTAAGCTGCTTACAACCATGCCGCCGGAGAAAAAGATCCGCATTCCACAGATTGTTAATAACAATCTGTGGAATGTAAATGATGTATATGCCTATCAGTTTAATGGTGAAGGTTCTGAAAAACATGGCTTTAAGGGTAAATATATGTTAATTCAGAAGATTGGTGAAGGAATGAGAGAATTTCCAAGGGAACTTGCGATGCGAATCCATGTGGTGGATCGGGTGTTTGACGAGTTACCAACTCTGGAAGATATGGATGAACTAAGGATATTGCCAGTGGATTTCCCTACAAGGGTTAGTATGAATAAAGATCCAATCTGGATGAGTGCCTTGATTTATATGTCTAAAAAAACATTTTACCCCGCTAAATACCTTACTTTCATTGGAAACAGGAAAGGACCTGCAAATAATATGATCAATAATCGCGAATTGGCATGGTCACATATAGATACTTGGCTGTATGAATTTCATCAACTCTGGAACGGGATAAAGTACGAAACTATTGGAGAAGGGGTATATAGATATAACCAAGCTTAGTGCTAGTAGTGTTTTTGGAACGGTTGTTAACACGAAAGTTATTTTAATTTAAAAGCCGTCCAACAAGCCCGGGATACCAATAAAAAGGTATCCGAGTTTTCTTTTTGAAGTAATTCTATCTATCGTAGAAAGTAGGACAACATAAAAGTAATCATATCCATTAACAATAGCACAAAATATAGGGACCATAATTGAATTGATTCCTGATATTGCATCTGGGAAAATAAGTATAGAAAATTTAAAACAGATGGGGATAGATGCTGCAGTTGGTGATATAAAGTATTTAATTGATAATGCTTATATATTCAGTGATGATAAATCCTATAGTAATTCTCAAATATTTGAACTTGGCAAACGTATAGCTGGAGGAACTGCTGAAATAATTAATGCAGGTCTTGTAACTTACGGAATGGCTAAGTCCGCTGGAAGTATTTCAAAAAGGATTACAGGAGGCCTTGCTAAGGGAACGGGTAATGTTCTTGATAATGCAAACTTCGCACAGAAAACTTATGGTTCAACTTTTAGTAAAGATGGTATTAAAATTTACTCTGATTTAGCAGGTAAACCTATAAATACTGTTGATGATTTAGCAAATGCATTGAAAAATGGTACAATAAAACCACAAGATGTTCCTATTGATTATATTGTAAGAGACGGAAATACACTTATATTAAACACAAGGTCATCACAAGCGTTGACACAAGCAGGCATACCTCGGAGCCAATGGAATGCAGTAAATCAAACTGGAAATCAGCTTTTCGAAGATATGCTAACGGGTCAATTATCAAGAAATGGACTTACTTCAGCAGGAACACCTACAGTTAGAATTAGCGGAGGTAACAAATAATGGAAAGCAATAAGTTATGGGAATTTCCTGTGCCGTCCACATGTATCGCAGAGGGTGGAGTGAAATTAATCTATCCAGGTGGAGATGCATGGCTATTATTTGATTATTATGATGAAAATAAAAATGATGCTGTGTTTAATTCAGGGATTGTTTTTGATGCTGTGCAAGCACACAGACATTCCTCGGAAAAGATTATAAAGTCTTTACTTGGTGCATATGATAGTCTGGTTGAGATTAAGGACTCTGAGTGGGTTGCCCAACTAAGAGAAGTAAATAAGGAAATAGCAGATTATTGGAATATAAAACATTATGCAATATTTTTGGATGGCAATGGGCTATATGAGTTTATTGCAAGAGATTACAAAATTTTAGAAACAAAAGAAGGTAGTATTAATGGACTATTTGAAGTTAAGTAAGGAATTGTCTTACGCTTTACGTCATGCTCCATGGGAATATGAATTAGAATTGGATGATGAAGGTTGGGTTGATGTTAGGCAATTGCTTTCTTCCCTACATGAGTGCAGGGAGTGGCAGGAATTAAGTGAGCAGGATTTGCATGTGATGATAGAGAAGTCCGATAAAAAGCGTCACGAGATATCAGATAGCAAAATTAGGGCGCTATATGGACACTCTATTCCACAAAAGGTCTTAAAAGACCCTAATGCACCACCTGAAATACTATATCATGGTACTGCAAGACGTTTTATTCAAGCAATAAAGGAGAATGGATTATTACCTCGGAACCGACAGTATGTCCATCTATCTGTGGATACTAAAACAGCATTACAGGTAGGTAAAAGACGTGATGATGAACCTGCGTTGCTGAGAGTACAAGCACTTAAAGCATGGACTGAAAGTGTAAAGTTTTATATTGGTAATGATAAAGTGTGGTTGGCTGACACTATTCCAAGTAAATACATTAGCTTTGAGTAATTATTAGTAGGTCACACAGTTTTGGCTGATGTGACCTTTCTTTTTGCTCACACATATAATAGCAAATACAAATATTAGCAAAAATAACATTGCTAGCAATTGTAAGTATTATAATTTTAAATATGCAATATACTGGCAGTTTTTACCAAGTAGAAGATGATTATGAATTTCCATTTTAAGGTACATAGTCAATATATGTAAATTTATACTTGTATACAATTTTAAACCTTATTACTTTAAAAAAATATAATCTAAATATTAACAAAATAACAATGCCCTGAATCCGTGAATATTTTATCATAGAAGTACTCACAATTCCAGCGAAATGAGGTATAATAAGGCTATAATACCATAAGAAAAATATTCACCAACGAGGTGCAGAATGAAATTTAAAATTAGATT
>JAAZCB010000360.1 GCA_012513545.1 Clostridiaceae bacterium | reverse complement strand
GCTATTCTTTCATGTTTACTTTACAGAGCCATTTCTCGTAAAAACTTTAAATATGCAATAATAATGCCGTAAATTGTTTTTTCCTTGCATCAGGCTTTTTGGTTTTGGGAATAACCACTCAGACATCAATCGGTAAAATGTATGCAGGCATAATATCAGCAAAAAAAGAGATATTAACAATGTGGACATATAATAGATGCTGTCCGATACAGCAGACATATGTGTTATAAACACTACATTAACTTATTCAAAAAATTCGAGTTATTTGAAAGCACAATCCAAAGGATAATTTTAAAGGTGTTATCCAGTTTATAGGTATCCGTAGCAATTCACATTTTGCATCATAGTCTTTCTATCATTTCAACTCGTAGCTAATAACGTAATACCTACTGTGTTTTCCCAAGGAGCAAATTACATGAACATGCAAATCGACCCGGGGTTTTCTCACTCGGGTCGATTCAATAGAATTGCACTATTCTTTATAATTTATAAAGTTCCATCCAGGTAGATGCCACAGTAATCGGTTTTATTTCTATTTTCTGCCACACACCCTGAACTACAAATGGTTCTTCCTTTAACCATTGATCCAGGTCTTCTCTTGAAGCATAGTTTACTATCAGATATGAGCCTACCATATTCCCGGAGCCATCAAGTATTCCTCCACCAAACAAGTGCTCTCCGGTTTTAGATCTTCTTATTACACCATCATGGTGTTCCTCTCGTGCTGCTTTTCTTCTATCCAATGCTTTTTCATCATTGCCATCATAAGCTATAACTAAATAATGCATGTTTGCATATCTCCTTTTAATAAACTACTGTTCGATTTTTTTCTCTGGATTATTAATTTTAAAAACTGGAGCGTACATGTTAAGGAGCTGGCTCCGCAGATCTTCGCCCAATGCGCCATAGACATGAAGCTTACGCGATACCTCAATGCCCATTTTCTTAAGATCAACCATCATCTCGGCAAACTTGATAACAGTTGCGACAGGATCAAGAATAGTTACTCCATTTAGTGAGTTCGAACCGCCTGTCTTGGTATATAACTGGTAAATGTTAGCCGGTACTGGTATTAAAACAGAAGCCCCATCAGCTATAGCTTTGTTAAATAAGCTCTTAAACCCGTCCACTACTGGTTGTGCAGCTTCCGGATTGCTTAATGCTGCAGAAACGGCTGACATGCTGATCGGATTGATGTAGGGACCCCGCAAATAGTGTGCTTCTAATCCGTATTTCCTTATTAATTGGTCGTATTTCTGTACTATATGCGGCTCACAAGTTGGTATCGCAAACAGGTCCCCGTACATCGAGGCCAGAAACAGATTGGCCTGGGCGAGGCCAATAACAGGGATACTGAGCAATTCTCTGCCCTCATCCATCCAGGCATCAAATGAGCAGCCTATTACAAAGGCGTCATAGCCTTCCGCTTCGGCCTGCAGCATATTATTCAATGACTGAACTCCATGAAAGTACTGTACCGATTTGTACCTGTCGCGCTCCGTCATAGCAACGGGAAGACCGGTCACATATACCTCGGTACCAGGTCTTGCGGCAGCCATGCATTGCTTCTCCAGGGTTTTGCCATATTCCTCAAACGCTGGATTATAGCGATACCCACCCATACTCTGAAACCAAATTTTCATATTAGTTTTCCTCCTTTTTTATTTATGATTTGCTTTATATTTCAGCGTCATATAGCCTGTATAGACGGATTAACTATATTTCTCGGGCAACTTTTGCTCCGGCGTCAATAGCTTCCATAATTCCAAACGGCTGTAAACAGTCACCGATAACATGAATT
>JAAZCB010000359.1 GCA_012513545.1 Clostridiaceae bacterium | reverse complement strand
GGAAGTTGAGCGATGATGGATTTCCGAACATTTATCAAAAGAACTATGTCCTTCATTCGGAGTATTCAACTTCTGATGTAATAAAACCAACGTAACTATGTTACGAATTTATTATACTAGGAGGTTATTAATATCAATGACGGCAGACGTCTGGGGTTTGTCTGTGATGTTGAGATAGATTTTGAAAGTGGGCGAATTGAAGCTATAGTTATACCGGGTGGAGGAAGATTGTTTGGATTAATTGGGAAAGAAAAAGACTATGTCATTCCTTGGGACAGAATAAAAAAAATAGGTGAGGATATAATTCTTGTTGATATGGATGAAAGATATTTTAGAAAACATTTTGAGTAGAAATATTTTATTGAAAAGTGTATAATAAGTTTAACTTTGTTATAATCATTATTTATTACTGTTTAATTACAATTTATCGATTTCTTTGTAACCTTTACAGAAGAAAAATCTGTCAATACAGATGATTTTGGAGGGAAATTATGAAATGTCCATATTGTGGCTTTATTGAGGATAAGGTAATTGATTCACGGCCAACAGACGAAGGGATTGCAATAAGGAGAAGAAGGGAATGCATAAAATGTCAGAAAAGATTCACAACATATGAGAAAGTTGAAAGCCTTCCTCTTATTGTAATAAAAAAGGACAAGTCAAGACAATCCTTCAACAGGGAGAAGCTTCTTAACGGGCTTTTAAGGGCATGTGAGAAAAGACCGGTATCAATAAATGACCTTGAGCGTTTGGTAGATAGTGTTGAGAGTCAATGCCTGAATTCATTTCGAAGAGAGATAACATCTGAGGAAATTGGAGAAATGGTTATGGCAAAATTGAAAAATCTTGACGTGGTTGCCTATGTGAGGTTTGCATCAGTTTACAGGCAGTTTAAGGATATAAATACTTTTATGGATGAGCTTCGAAAGCTGCTCGATGAAAAGTAAAGCCTGAGAACTGCTTTATAAATACTAAGAACTCAGCTGAAAGTTGAAAAATATTGACGGGAATTGTCACAAAGTTCTTGAAAACAGCTAAAATTTAGGGATGACAAGCTGCATTTTACTGTGTTATAATTGTCATTAATAAACTAATAATGGGGTGTGTATATAATGAAGAGGCTACTAAGCGGGTTGATTATTGGAGGTATTATCAGTACTTCGGTTTTAGCATTTGCAGATGTTCAGAAGTGGGATGCCTTAAAGGCTACCTTTAAGGTTTTGGTTGATGGTAAGGATTTTGTAGCTGAATATCCCACAGTGGCAATTGAAGGAAGAACGTATTTGCCTTTAAAGGCTGTAGGTGATGCACTTGGTGTTAGTGTACAGTGGAATGCAGCTGAAAGCAGAGTTGAAATTGAAAAGTCAGGAAGTTCAAGCAACACACCGGCTCCTGGCAATACAACATCTACTATTGCAGGAAGCGGAATTAATATTGTCTTAAGTAAAGTGGATTGTAAAGTCGGAGAAACAGTTGAAATGTTTATAGATTTGTCAAATATTTCACAGGAAGGCTTAAATAACTGTAATTTTGGTTTGGTCTATGATAATACAGCCTTAGAAGTTGTAGATATTATAGCGGGTGATATTGTGACGAATCCTAATGTCAATTTTGGTTTTAGCATTGATAACGAAAAAGGAAAACTTGGTATAATTTTTTCGGATGAAACAGGTGTTGGCAACGATTTGATTAAGACAAACGGCAGGTTTGCCAAGATCAAGGTAAAAGTTAAGGACGACTATACGCGCCCGGAAGACTTTAGTGGCTTTGGTCTAAATATTGGGGCTGCTTTTGCAAACTTTGAATTACAACCTCTTGATCATACATTTGTAATGGGTGGAGTTAATATTAAGAAATAAATACATAAGTAAAGTGAAGAAGGAGTGTTTAAGCTCCTTCTTTATTTTTTGTCCATGGAAAGCAATTCCTTAATTTTTTTGACTACATCAATCCCTCTCTTCCCGAG
>JAAZCB010000036.1 GCA_012513545.1 Clostridiaceae bacterium | reverse complement strand
TATTGATTTATTCCGGCAACCATAAACACAGCGTAAACAGCCTACACAGTTATTCCCGAACTTTGGAATTCTATTCTTCAGTTCTATATTTTCTATTGGACAATTCTTAATGCACCACCCGCAAGCAGAGCAGTTATCTCTAATCCTGAAGTAATTGCTGAAACCTTTTGTATGCTTTTCCATATGTAACAGACTGAAAACATAAGTGCTTATGTGAATTTTATCCCTGCGTTTTCTTCCATCAAGGATATCATTTACAATTTTATTGACTTTTTCAGGTATACAATTTAATAAATGCATTACAAGATGATCGCTTATTTGAATTAACACATTTGCAGGCATAACCATCATTTTTTCATATACAACGTCATAATTTTTCTTTTCAAGAGCCTTAATGACGTTAACCCTGCAAGATGTGTTAGGCCATATTTCTCCACCGCCTGAAACTGATACTACTACAGTTGATGTATTTTTACCGGCAGGCAAACCTTCAAGCCATTCGAATATCAATTTTGGAGCTTCCAGGGCATACACAGGATACAATAATATAATCAGGTTGATTTCATTAAACAAATCTCTGTTTTTTTCTTTGAACGTGTCATAATTTCTTTTATCCAGCGAGCACTTTACAACCTTATGCTTCTTACTTGTAAAGACCGCTTCAAATTCATCAGCTATTCTTTTTGTTCCGCCTGTTCCC
The DNA here is from genome assembly GCA_012513545.1 of Clostridiaceae bacterium. The sequence goes on along the minus strand of JAAZCB010000036.1, from coordinate 941 downwards.
GAGTAATAAACTACCAGCACGTTATTGTTCATATTCACCTCACAAGCACTGTGTTTCTCAAATTCCTATTCAAATAACAATTCTCCGAACCCGTTAAAACATCTATTCCAGGACTCCTTTCTGGAGCCTTTTGCCAAGTATAGCTAATGCAAGGTATCATCCCTTTTCAATAATTTCTTTCTGACGCTTTTTACTAAATGACGCCAACACAAGATTATAAGACTTATCTAACATATCTTTGACAATCTCATCAGGAACATCTCCCTGTAGATATATTGAATTCCAATGTTCCTTATTCATATAGTATCCAGGAATAATATCCTTGAATTGTTGTCTTAAAAATTCTCCATGTGCAGGTTCCAATTTTACGGTAATAATTGGCTTACCTTCTTTGTCTCCACCCTGGAGTACAAACATTTTATCTTCAATCATAAACCTTGTTGCATCCCATTCGGGTTTGTACTCTTTTACAACACCCTTCTTTGAAAGACAATATTCATCCAGCCATGTATATTTCATACCTCTACCTCCATTTTATTAAGAAATTTAAACTGCGCTATGTAAAAATTATAATACCTTCCTTCAAGCGAAATCAACTCTTCATGAGTACCGGATTCTACTATTCCGCCGTCCTCTACAACCATTATCCTGTCGGCGTTTCGTATTGTCGATAGCCTGTGGGCAATAACAAAAGATGTCCTTCCGCAAAGCAGGTTGTGAATTCCCTGCTGCACAAGCTTTTCAGTATGGGTATCAATACTTGAGGTCGCTTCATCAAGTATTAGAATACGTGGGTTTGCAAGTAATGTCCTCGCAAAAGCGATCAATTGCCTTTGACCAGCCGAAAGTCTTGTTCCACGCTCGTTGACATCAGTGTCGTAACCTTTTTCGAATTTCATAATGAATTCATGTGCTGATACTGCTTTAGCAGCAGCAATAAC
>JAAZCB010000358.1 GCA_012513545.1 Clostridiaceae bacterium | reverse complement strand
ATGAGCCTGACAAGAAGCTTACAACCAGAATAAATCCTGATATAATTGATTTTGTAATAGTACCTGGTGTAGTATTTGACATCAAGAGGAATCGTATTGGATATGGAGCAGGGTTTTACGATGCTTTTTTAAAGAGACTTGACCCGAGGTGCTTTAAAGCAGGAATTGCTTTTGAGTTTCAAGTATATCAGCAAGTGCCTGTAGAACCCCATGATGTTCCGCTTGATACTGTTATAACTGAAGAAAGGTTCATATGAGGTACTTTCTGAAGCAGAATTTAAGGCTCATGGGAATATGAGGGCATTTTAAGTAGACAATAACATTATTACAGCCCGAGCAGACAGAGTTTTTTTGTTGTAATTATTTTAAACTTTACTTTTTTGATTATTATTGGGGTTGCTGAAATTTACTTTGATAATTTCCTTGATAAGAATATGTGTTTTATATTAGCAGTAAATCAGTTTATTTTTATATTGTTGCTGGTATTATTTTATCTTGCAGCAAATAATATAAATATTAAAGAAACCCTCAGGCTTAATGTGAAGATAATATAATGAATTGCCAGATATTTGCAGAAACTAAAAAAACTTTGTGTATATGAAATTTATCTTAGTGAGGGGAAATATTTTGGATTTTTACTTTGACCTAAGTCTCATACAGTCACAGAAAATAATACTTACGCCTCAACTTAGGCAGGCTCTTGAAATACTAAAGATGAATTCACAGGAGCTAACCTCCTATATACAAAATGAAATGGAGACTAACCCTGCTATGGAGATAAGTTCGGGTTATTCCGTGCTGCAGGAAGATATCCTGCCAATCAACATGGAAGATGAAGATAAAGAAGCCTATTATAACAATGAAGGAGACTATCCACAAAACGTACATGACCAGGACTTCTACAAAGGCATAAGGGTTGATCGGTCGACAGGTATGCTTTCCTTGAAAGAACATTTGCTGGTCCAGCTTCACACTTCCGACATTGAGCAGGGGGAAATAGAAGTCGGGGAATATCTGATTGATAACGTGGACAGGAGCGGTTATCTTAGTATAGATATTTCTGAAGCTGCAGACTACTTTAACATTCCTGTTAAAAAAGTTGAAAATACTTTAAAACTGCTTCAGACTTTTGACCCTCCAGGCGTTTGTGCAAGGGATCTTAAAGAGTCCTTGATAATTCAGATGAAGCAGGGAGGGATTTGCAGTTTGGATGTATTGAAGGTCGTAAAAAATCATCTTGACGATCTTGCAGCCAACAAGCTTACTTTAGTTGCTCGAAAAACAGGTCTTAGCATAGATAGAATTAATGAAATCCTTGAACTTATTAAAACCTTTGAACCCAGGCCAGGAAGAGAGTTTTACAACTGTGAGGATACAAGATATATTGTTCCGGATGTAATCATTAATAATATAAATGGAAAATATGAAGTGATTATCAATGAAGATTCTATACCTATAATTAATGTTAACAGTTACTATAGAAACATATTAAAGGAAGACATAAATGTTGAGGCTAAGAAATTTATTCAATCAAGAATTGACAGTTTGAATTGGCTGGTTAAGTGTATTCAGCAGAGAAAGGATACGCTCATAAAGGTAGCTGAATGCATTTTGAATAAGCAAAAGGAGTTTTTTGATAAGGGGAGAATGTATATTAAGCCGCTTACAATGAAGGAATTGGCGCGGGAGCTTAAGATTCATGAGTCAACTGTTAGCAGGACGGTAAGCAGTAAGTACTTGCAGTGTTCCTGGGGTATTTTTGAGTTGAGGTATTTCTTTCCATTGAAGTTTTCATCAACCCAAACCCAAACCACATGTGAAAAAATAAAAGTTATAATCCGGAATATAGTTAACAGTGAGGACAAAAAAAATCCAAGGAGTGATAATGCAATTGCCCAGTTACTTAAAGACCAGGGAATTGATATATCCAGAAGGACAGTAGCAAAATACAGGATGGAAATAAACATTCCTCCCGCAACAAAAAGGAAAAAGCATTAAAAGGGCCAGACAGGTTTAGTTACTTCTGATATACCAAGATATCCGGCTATACCCTGGGAGCCGAAAATTTCTTTTTCAATATCCTTGATTTTCTCTTCAGAATAGTAATTTATTTCGCCGACTTTTTTAACTCTTTCAGAGAACTCCTTAAGCTTTTCAATTTCCTTTGGGCTTAATGAAGCCTGACATTCATCAGAGTTCAAGATCCTGTTTAATTCAGAGGAATACTCATACCCGTCATCTACATCTTTTACCGCAGTTTTTAAAAATATTATAAGTTTTTCAGGTATTTTCCGTTTCATAAGTTATCACCTTTTCATAATAATTTTCCAAACCTGGTTATATACAATCAAACAACTTCTCGACAATATTTATTAGTATTTTCT
>JAAZCB010000357.1 GCA_012513545.1 Clostridiaceae bacterium | reverse complement strand
GCCTTGAAAATTCATTTTAATCAACTAAAGTGGGAAAGAACCTATTTGCCGCTTACTTATGAAGGAAACGTCACAGGGTCTAAAATCAAGGGCTAGTGTAAAAATTTGCAACCTTGAGGTCTTTAAAATAGGGAAATTAACAGGGCTTTATAAGGCTCTAAAGGCCATTTGGAAGAAAGACAGCTTAAGGTGTAGTCTCTGAATAATTTTCCTACAGTAAATTGACACAATCAAGGTTCATTGAATTATTGCGGCTATTTGTGAATGTGTGTTATAATATTAAACATCAATTCAAATCGGTTTATAATTAAATATATGTTTTTATTCAGGGGATGAATTAATGGTTATAGGAGTGTGCAGGGTGGTTTTATCAATAGATGAAGCTTTTTCTCTAAAAGAAAAAAGGCATATAGTTAAAAGTGTAATAGAGAGGCTTAAATCAAGATTTAACGCTTCGGTAGCCGAGGTGGACCTTAACGACAAGTGGAAGAATGCTGTTATAGGAATAACCTGCGTATCAAATGATTCAGGGCACGTTGACAGCATGATGGCAAATATGGTAAATTTTATTGAGAATGATGGACGTGCTGTACTTTTTGACTACAGTACAGAAATAATATATGTTGATTAAAGCTAAGCCCGGATTTATTCGTAAGAAAGTTTCAAAGGAAAATGGTATTGAAATTAAGCTGAATAAATTGTAAAATATAGATAAATTCAGTTTAAGTTTTATAGCTTGTGAACTATTATTAAAGAATCAATAATATGGGGCTATAACTCAGCGGGAGAGTGCCACACTGGCAGTGTGGAAGTCGAGAGTTCAAATCTCTTTAGCTCCACCAGATGGAATCCGTTAATCGTAAAGGTTAGCGGATTTTGCTATTTTGTTCCCTGTGATGGTATAACATAAATTTGGGGACTAAAAATTATAATATACAACTCCAAATTTGAATCTCCTTTCGCAGATAGCATTATTCTTTACTGGCAAAATGATCATAGTAATCTAACAATAGATAATGTATAATTATACATTATATCGTAGGAGGGTTGCCGTATGAGTAATAAAACTGTGTATGCAGATGAATGCTTCAATAGAGGATTTAATTGTTCACAAGCGGTATTTTCAGCTTTTTGTGAGGACTTTGGGTTGGATAAAAGCCAAGCGTTAAAGATTGCCTGTTCTTTTGGAGCCGGAATGGGGTATATGGGCGAGGCGTGCGGTGCGGTTACAGGCGCCTTCATGGTTTTAGGATTGATCCATGGACAGAGCAAAGAAGCTGACACGCACTCTAAGACATATACATATTTGCTTGTTAAGGATTTTGCAGCCAGGTTCAGAAAAATCAATGGCACAATAAATTGTAAAGAACTTCTGGGCTACGATCTGGGAGATGAGGCACAATTAAACGCTGCAAGGCAGAGTGGTGTATTTAAGACAAAGTGTCCGAAATATGTAAGCGATGCGGTAGGACTGCTGGAAGAGATGATTGCCGAGCAAAAAGGGAGCAAGGTTGCAGATTAATAGAAATAATTTATGCATAGAAAAGATTGGGCTTACGATTGTGGCTCGATCTTTTTTATTTAACCTCTTTCGAACGAAGTGAAAGAGCAAGGGACTCGATGTCCCGCAGCTTTTTATTTGCGCATTTACAATTACGTTCAATAATCATATAATTATATGTGCATATGTTACTATGAAGGAGGAAGTAAATTTGGATGACTTGATAAACTTATTCAGCATACTTTCAGATAAAACAAGACTGCGCATATTATTGCTGCTG
>JAAZCB010000356.1 GCA_012513545.1 Clostridiaceae bacterium | reverse complement strand
TTTAAGATATTTTTTAATAAACCAAAAAGGGCAGCCAAGGGTGCTAATTGGTAATGCTCAATATATCGGTACCCGACAGGAGCAGGAGGACAGTTTTTCAACAGCAGAGGATAAGAAAGTTACACTTGCAGTTTTAGCTGACGGTATGGGGGGGTATTCAAACGGCAAACTGGCAAGCAGTTTAGCTGTAGACACATTTATACAAGGGTTCTTAAATGCTGAATCTATATATCCTGTGGACCAGTTCTTATTGAACAATGCAAACATCTGCAACAGGGCAGTACTTGACAAAGCAAAAGGAAAGCGTATGGGTTCAACAATTATAGCCGCATTGATATCGCAGGGAAACCTGTATTGGGCATCGATTGGAGATAGTGCGATCGTATTGTTCAAAAACGGTGAGTTTATTAACCTTAACAAGAAACACATTTTTGAAGCTGTACTTGAAGACCAGTATGTTTCGGGAAAAATAACTGAGGATCAGCTTCTATCCAACCCTTTGAAAAAAAGGGTTACAAGTTATATCGGGGCGGAGGTGCTAAAGGAAATTGACATGAATGAAAATCCGATTAAGCTCAGATATGGAGACAAAGTGCTATTATGCAGCGATGGTGTATATAACAGTATGACGGAAATTGAAATGGAAAAGATTTTATCAAAAAAAAATGAACCTTTTAATATAGCCGAAGAGATAATAGACACAATCAGAAAGAAGAACCTGGACAAACAGGATAATGCGACTGTAGTAGTGCTTGAATACAGAAGCTAAGCTTTTTAAGGTAATTTTAAGTAAGGTTATAAAAAAACAGCACATAAAAGTAGAACCTTATTTAATTAGGAAGATTAAGCTGTTTTTATTGGGGGTTATTATGAGAAAAAACAGTAGTGAGTTTATAACCGGCTTTACTTCAGAAGCGGGAACCTTCAGGATTAATAAAGACTATTTTGCTTTTGTTGAGTTGGATGATGTAGCTTGCTATATTGCAGCTGACGGTATAGATTCCGATGAAGAAATAAATAGTGCCCAGGCAGCGGTAAATCACATTTTTGAGCTTTTTTTGAAGAAACCTTCAATGTCAAGAAAAAAAATCAAACGCTATATTTTAAGTGCACACAAATTGCTTAATAATGAGAGTAAAAGTGTAAGGCTGAAGGTGAGTCTGGCTGTTATGGTAACAGACTATTCAAAAATGATCTGGGCGCTGGCCGGAAATGCCAGACTCTATCATTTCAGAAAAGGTGGTTTTAACTTTAAAAGTAAGGACCAGAGTATTGCACAAATAATGGCGGATGCTGGAAAAATATCCGATGATGAAATAGGGTATCATGAAGAAAGGAATAACCTTACAAACTATCTTGGGCAGGCAAAGAACTTTAAGCCTTTTGTATCTGGGATTTACAAGCTTGATGACGGCGATGCGGTTTTCCTTTGCACCTCAGGTTTCTGGGAGAATATGACCACCATTGATCTGGTAAATGCATTGAAGGATGCCAAGGAGCCCTCGGAAGTTATCCAAACCCTTGAGGATGATTTTTTGGCAAGACAGGGCAGTGTAGTAAACAACTATACTTTAGCTTGTATTTTTGCAAATAAGGTATTTAAGGAAAACCCAAAAGATAATAGGCAATTGGGAATATTAAAAAAAGCTGCAGCAGTTTTGGTACCTCTTATCGTTATCGGAGCTGTTTTTTTAATATTCAGACAAATAGAAACCGTAAAGGCCAGAGAACTTTTTATACAGTGTGAAGACAGCGGAGACAAGTATTCGAAGGATGGAGTATTTGATAAAGCGCTGGAAAAGTATGAAGAGGCACATAAGTCTATAAAAAAGGCTAAAGATACGGAAAAAGAAGAAAGAATCCAGAAGAAATTAAGGATAATCAATCTTATTGTTGCAGGTGATGGTTTTTTTGCAGGAAAAGAGTTTGAGAGTGCTCAAGACTATTATATCAATGCAAAAAGTCAGGTAGAATTCGGTTTGCAGTATGAAAAAACGGATCTGACTAAATTGATAGATGATAGGATTAATAAGACCAGGGGATATATTGAAGCTTTAAATATCAGCAAGTCTGGAGATGATGAGTCGGCAAAGGCTAAGGAAGTCGAGCTTACAGACGACGGTACTGCCAAAGGCTTATATGCCAATGCATTGAAGCTCTATAAGAAAGCAAAGGAGCAGGCGGAAGATATAGCCTTTTATGATCTTAAAAAGGAAATGGAAGATAAAATAAAAGAAACAGAAGGAAAGATAAAGGAAATCGGAGAAAAAGCTGCAGAACAAAAAGGGAAGGAAGAAAAGTCCAAGAAACTGGTCGATGAGGCCAAAAAATTCGTAACAGATGGAGACAAACAAGTGAAAGCCAAGAAATATGAGGATGCAAAATACAGCTATGAATGTGCTGTTGAGATATATAATGAATTAAAGGATAAGTATGAACAGGATACAACAGTAACAATTTTTGATATTAAGAAAAAAATCACTCAAACAGAGAAGCTTATAGAAGAGCAGAAAATAGAGGCCGCAAAAACTGTTGCTCCATAAAAAGCATTATATATAAAGCATATAGAGAGAATTTAAGTCAGGGGGGATAAAAATGGATGATAACAAGACTACATTTATGGACGAGAGCATAATCGAAATGATAACTGATAAAGAAAATGAATTAGAGCAGGAGGAAAGGCTTACCCGGATTAAGAAGGAGATTTCCAGGGGGTTTGTGACTTTTAAGGGCGAGTGCATGGAATTTATAGAGAAGAGTCTTTTTGAAGACAGAATTAAGATTTTCCTGCCTAAAGACTTTGAGTTGATGGATCGTGAAACAGCATCCATTAAGTATCCCTATGAAGCAAGACCTAATCCTATATTTACTGACAATACGACAACAAAAAATGTTACCTTTAATTATACACAAAGTGATGTTGATGAGGATGGAATAGGGGAATTCAAGGATTCTATGCGCATTGTACTTGAACGAATGCAGCCGTCAGCTAACTGGCTTGAGGATGCCATAGAGCAAATTAACGGCAGGAATGTAGGTTTTTTTGAGATTGTGATACCGGCATTGGATGCTAATGTTTATAACCTCATGTTTTTTACAGAACTTTCAGGAATGGCTTTGATAGGTTGTATAAATTGCCTTGAGGAAGATATGGAGGATTGGATACCTGTCGCTAAGGGAATAATGAGTTCTTTAAAGATTTTAGATAAAGACGAGTAACTGACTAAAGTGGTGTATTCTCAAATTTGATAAACACTATACCAGAAATTAATTGGAAAGGGGCGTAAGGTATGGCTAGTTCTTTTATATATCATGACATTGATGTAACTCCATTTGAGCTTAAGTCATTAATCGAATTGAAAATTGAGAAAAAGATAAATCAACATACGAGGCTTTACTTCACAGGAATAGTCCCGGAGGATAAAAAGGACAGTTACATTGAAATGACAAAAGCGGAAACTCCAGTTGAGGTCAAAAGAATGGATGGGGATAAGGATATACCTGTTTTTAATGGGATAGTGGTGAATGTGGAAATAAAAAATGTA
>JAAZCB010000355.1 GCA_012513545.1 Clostridiaceae bacterium | reverse complement strand
TTTTTGCAATAAGTATTGTTAATGCACAAGACGAAAACAGCCTTAAAATTTCGGGCGAATTATTAACAGATGAACGCTTCTTGTTTAAATCGCCCAACGATTGGGCTTGGAATGAGAACCGTCTGACTTTGAAACTCGATAAAAAGACGGAACGCTCAAAATTTTATAGCGAAGTATGGCTCAGAAATATTGGCTTGCCTGGGATTACAAGTTCAAGCGATTTGTACAACAAAGGAATTGTTGACCCCTACAATTTGGAAATAAGGGAAGCCTACGTTCAACTATATGGTTTTCTTACCAAAAATTTAGATGTAACCATTGGTCGTCAGCGTATTGTATGGGGAACTGCCGACAAGCTTAATCCTACTGACAACCTTAATCCTTATGATTTGGAGGACATTCTTGATTTCGGGCGCCACCGCGGTTCAGATGCTATAACCCTGAATTATTATTTAAACTATGATTTTTCGCTTCAGGCTGTATTTATTCCTTTTTTTCAACCAGCAAATATGCCGGTAGGTGTTTTTGCTAATGCACTAAATCCTGCAATGGAATTACCACAAGGGATGGTATTAAAAGGAGTATCGGATACTATAATGACGCCTCGCTATAATTTAGGTGAAAGTTCAACAGCCGGTTTAAAATTTAAAGGATTTGCCAAAGGAGTTGACTTTTCAGCGAGCTATGTTTGGGGCTACGATGGGTTACCTTTTGCCACAAGAAATACGTTAACCCCTATCGATGCTATGGGAGGTACAAATATTAACTCTCAACTTTCTTTTGCAAGAACCCACATAATTGGAGCTGATTTGGCAACAAGTATTGCAGGCATTGGATTTTGGGCTGAGGCAGCCGCCTTTCTTCCCGAAAGTGATGTGATAATGACAAACGACTTAACAGCGTTTTATCCAATGTCACCAACCCCTGTTACACAAGATTCACTAATCTTAGACAAAACAAAGCCATATATAAAATTTGTAGTGGGTGGTGATTACAATTTTTCAGATGGTTCTTATCTTAATTTTCAGTATATGCATGGATTTGTTCAGGAACGTGGGGCTGAAAACCTGAATGACTATTTCTTTTTGCGGTACGAAAAGAAATTTTTTAATGAAAAGTTAAAAGTAGCTCCTTTAGGAGGAGGTTTCATTATTACCGACTGGAGCAATATTAAAGACAATTATGCGCTTGTTTATATGCCGGAGATTGCATACCAAGCAACCGTCAATGCTGAAATAACATTATCAACAGTTATATTTGACGGAAAAGGAGATAATCTATTTGCTAATCTGAAAGACTATAATATGTGCATGTTAAAAGTGAAATATAGCTTTTAGTATTACATTTCATTTTTCATTTAGCTAATGCACAGTCGTAAGCACATTTGCAAGCCCACACGAGCCAACGCTCAAACCAAAGGCTTGCAAAAGAGCTTCCGCCTCTCCAGCCCGAGTAACCGCCTTTCAGGACGGTTTTAGGATTACCCACGCTCAAAAAAAAATAAATTTGTGCTTCGTGGATAGATTGGTGCAGATTAACAATGACAAGAATACAAAAGCTAAATAAATGATTAACAGGCTGATACAAATGAACACCAGTTGCCAACATCGTGTATAGTGCATTTGGCGGATAGTGCTAATTTCAAGCATGTTACATCTAATAAACATTGTAGCGGCTTGACAGATTCGTGCTTCGAAGCGCCAAACGACACCATACACGTAACCGTTGGTGGCAATTTTAGGACACTGCAAACATTCAACGGATAAACCTAAATATATGAGATTAATAGTTTTAACCCTTTTGTCATTGATTACCTTGACAAGCTATTCACAGGATTTGATAATTCTTAG
>JAAZCB010000354.1 GCA_012513545.1 Clostridiaceae bacterium | reverse complement strand
TTAACCTGTGGCGGAATTATATGAACATTGTTATCAATCTTATCAAATACCATAATAACGATGCTTAAGATCAGAGCTGTGCGAAAAATACCGAATGCCATTCCCGCCAGCTTATTTAAAAATCCGGGAACGACAGTTTCAATGATCCTGTTTATAAGACTACCTGCCAGCTTAACCACTATTATGACCATCAACAGGGTAATAATAAAGGAAATTATGTTCAGATGTTCATAGTTAGTATTAAAATTATCTTTGATAAAATCATTTAAGATATAGGAATAGTTTATTGCTCCCCAAATTCCCAATATCAGCGCTGCAAGTGAGAATATTTCGTTAATAAAGCCTTTAATAAATCCTTGTATAGCTGCCAGAAGAAGTAACAGGCCAATAATAATATCTATGTAATTCATAGTGTATGTTTAATTTAATGATGTAAAAGTAGGAATAATTTTATTCCTTTTTTCAAAACAAATTATTTATACCTTTGGAATAAATAATTGATAAAAAATGCCGTTGCTAAATTCTGTTATTAATTGGATAAATTATAAAAGGATATACCAGATTCAACTTTACCGCGAATATCCTGAAGAAATTCAAAAGGAGACATTGTTCAATTTATTGAATAAAGCAAAATATACCCGATGGGGAATTGATTATAATTTTGATAAGATTAAATCGGTAAACGATTATCAAAAGAGTTTACCTTTACAGACATATGATGATATAAAGCCTATTATAGACCGTCTTCGTGAGGGGGAACCTGACTTGGTCTGGCCCGGGCAGGTCAAATGGTTTGCCAAATCATCAGGAACAACCAGTGATAAAAGTAAATTTATTCCTGTTACCAAGGAGGCTCTTGAAAATTGTCACTTACGTGGCCCCAGGGATGTTTTTGCATTATACATTAAAAATTATCCGGAAACGAAAGTGTTGAAGGGTAAAACCCTTACCCTTGGAGGAAGCCATCGTATTAATAACGTTAATAATAATTCTTATTACGGAGACCTCTCAGCAATACTGATTGAAAATGTCCCCTTCTGGACAGATTTTATAAGAATCCCTCCCAACGAGATCGTGTTAATAGAAGAATTCGAAGAAAAAATTGAAAGAATAATTGAAACATCCCTTGATCAGAATGTAACCTCTTTTGCAGGAGTTCCTTCATGGTATTTGGTATTACTTAAAAGGATTTTGGAAAGGACAGGGAAAAAGAACATACTTGAGGTTTGGCCAAACCTGGAAATTTTTGCACATGGAGGAGTTAATTTCGAACCTTATCGTAATCAATTTAAAAGATTGATTCCATCAGATCAGATGCATTACATGGAAACATACAATGCATCTGAAGGATTTTTCGGGATACAGGATGACCCTGGGAGTAAAGAGATGTTGTTAATGCTTGATTATGGCGTTTTTTATGAGTTCATACCTATGAGGGATTTTGGTAAGGAAAATCCTGAGATACTTACTCTTAATAATGTGGAATTAAACGAGAACTATGTTATGGTAATTTCCACTAACGGAGGTTTGTGGCGTTATATTATCGGTGATACTATTGAGTTTACAGGCAGAAACCCTTATAAGTTTATTATTAC
>JAAZCB010000353.1 GCA_012513545.1 Clostridiaceae bacterium | reverse complement strand
TTGGAAGAGTTGACTGAAAACGTTATTAATTTTGTTGGTGAAAATGAGCCCGTTGGAGAATGCTTAAAGAATGTAGTATTTGTTAAACAGAAAACGATTGATGAAAGTGTTGGTAAAACATATTTTGATATACTTGTATTCGATGAAAATGGTAAGACCGTTGAGGGAGAGCAAACTGAATACTCCAAATTCTGTAGTTGGTTTTACAATAATGCAGATTTGATAGATAACAGAGTCTGGGAAATGTTTTTTAATAGTGAAAGTGAAGATGAGGAATTAATAGACAAGGATATTTATTCATTATTTCTCAGATTTAGTGAATTAAATGAAGAAAGAATAAAAGTTTCTATAAAAAATGTAGTTAAGTACATTGAAAATGAGCTTGATAAAAATATTATAACTATGAAGATTGAATTGGAAAAAACAGTATTTAATATAGATGAACAGGATATTAGCGAGCGAATCTGTGAAATTTCAGAAAATGCTTCGCAAAACACCACTAATATTGTCAAGAGCAATTATAAAAGTGTTAAAACAATATTAATGGGTGTGGAGTTGTTTTCTTTGGGAAGTAGAACCATTGATAATACTAGTTTGATGGAGCAATTTTGCGAAGATATGGATAGTATACTCCATAAGGAAGAACAACGTATAATTGATGTTTTAAAAAGCGGGAAAGAGCGTTGTTTTGAGATGCTTTCAACTTTTCCAGAGATTGAATATAATAATGATTAGGAGATAGGAAACATGAGACGAGCATTAATTTTAGGTATTGCAGTGATTTTTTTGATAGGAGTGAGTGGTTGTATGAGTACAAATAAAAAGCTGAGTGCAAAAGAAAAGGAAGAGATGGTACTTGAACATTTAAAAAACAAGTATAATGAAGAATTTGTTCCTTTGTCCATTAGTCAAAGTGGGTGGGGGCAGGGGCATGACGTTATAGTATTGTATCCTAAGAATGGGAATAAGGAAGATGTCTTTCAGGCATGGGGAACAAAAATGGATGATGGAAGTTACTCTGTTAGTGACGGTTACTTTAAGAGAGTTATTCATGATGAATATAAATTGGTATTAAATGAGATTGTTAAAGATATTTATAAAGATTTTAAACTATATGTAGATTTCGGAGATGGAATTTTTAATGATAATTTAAATAAGAACACAAAAGTTGAAGATATTTATGATATAGATAATAGTCTAAGAGCTGATATAAGGATTTTAGTTAAAGAATCATCGATATCTGATAATGATGTAACAGAAAAACTAAAAGAAATAGCACAGAGAATGGCAGAAAAAAAATTAGTTGGGACTATAGAAACATATTTAGTTTTCAATGATAAATTTGAAGGTGCTGACATTGAAATGACTTATAAGTTGCCTACTGAAGTAAAAGACATTTTCATGGAAGGATCTAGAAAGTATATTAGAATTGAAAGTGACTTAGGAATTGGTGAGGTAGAAAATGGATAATAGGATGAACACCAACGAATTAAATGAAACTCAATTATTGTTGCTTGATAATCTTATACATCTTGAAGGTGTTGCAGATCAAAATGGTAGAACAGTAAAACAAGTAATTGAGAATTTAGCAAATAATAATTATAAAGGACTGATGAAAAGCCAAAATCCTAAAAAGATAGGGACTGATGAAGAGTGGCCATGCTACATGTCAAAACAACGATGGATTGACATTATAGATGCAATAAAAAATGATCCTAAATTGCTAGCATTAAGAATAAGTGAGGGAAAAACAATTTGGTGTTCTACAGTCGATGGTGTGTCCAGCACTATTTATGGATGATTTGAGAAACACATTAATAACTGATTTTAAAGCATTAGCTGGAATAGCAATTGAGAATTTAAAGAAGTTAGGAGATTTTATAATTGCTAAACTAGTGCAGTTTGGGAACTGGATTATTAAAGTAGCAGATGAAATAGGAAAGGCATTCTGGAAGTTTGTTGATGGTGTAAAACAAGCATGGGGTAAGGTGCAGAATTTTATTGTTGGGATATATAACGAAATAATAGCAACCGGTAAAGCTGCTGTTGCTGCTATAGATAACTTCAAAAACAAGGCTACTG
>JAAZCB010000352.1 GCA_012513545.1 Clostridiaceae bacterium | reverse complement strand
TGTAATTTTTCAGGAATTTATACCCCATAAATTTGAGTGGAGGTGTGTTAGGATAGGGGATTCATATTTTGCGCATAAAAAAATTGCAAGAAATAATAAATCGAGCGGGACTTTAATAAAAGGTTATGATGCTGTCCCTTTGAAACTGCTGGATTTTATATTTGATATTACCACAAGGACTAACCTGACTTCTGTAGCCATAGATTTATTTGAAAAAGATGAGAAATATCTGGTTAATGAAATACAATGCTATTTTGGACAATCTGATCCTTATCAAATGCTTGTTGACTCGCGCCCTGGAAGGTATCGCAGGGTGAAAGGAGAATGGATATTTGAGGAGGGTGATTTTGCTTCAAATGAGTGTTACGATTTAAGGTTGAGCCATGCTCTGTCACTTTTAGATAATGTAAAACGTGAAAGTTCTTTTTGTATGTAGTGGTAATTCACCAAATGTAATAGGTGCTGTCGTGGCTAATCAAGCTGAAGCACTTACCAGTCATGGTGTTAAAGTTGCTTTTTATCCTATTAAAGGGAAAGGTTTCATGGGTTACATTAGGCATTCTTTCCTTCTTAGAAAACACCTTCTAACGAATTCTTATGATATAATTCATGCGCATTATATTTTATCTGCCCTTGTTGCAACTCTTTCCGGAAGTAAGCCATTGGTAGTATCTCTAATGGGGAGTGATTTAAATATTGGAAAGCTTGTTTTGAAATTTGTAAGTTTTTTAAATAAAAATAGATGGAAGAATATAATTGTGAAATCAGATTCCATGCAAAAAATTGTAAATCTAAGAAATGTGCAAATTATTCCGAACGGAGTAAATCTCTCCTTGTTTTATCCTGCTGATGGACATCCTCTTAAATCTAAATTTGGTTTTTCAGAAGAAAAAAAGACACTGCTTTTTATAGCTGATCCATTACGCGAAGTAAAGAATTTTAGTTTGGCAGAAAAGGCATATAGATTACTTCCAAAAGGAAAATTTGAACTTCAGGTAAAGTATAATTTACCCAGGCATATTATTCCCCAAATATTGAACGCTGCAGATATAATCCTATTGACATCATGCTGGGAGGGTTCTCCGAATATTATAAAAGAAGCAATGGCATGTAACAAACCGATTGTGGCTACGGATGTTGGTGATATTGCCTGGTTGTTCGGTAATGAGCCGGGGCATTTTCTTACTAGTTTTGATCCCAGTGATATTGCTGAAAAAATTATTTTAGCGTATAATTATTTATGCATGTTTGGGCAAACGACGGGTCGTGAGCGAATTTTAGAGATAGGGTTGGATTCCTCAACTATCTCACAAAGGATAATTGCATTGTATAAATCAGTTTTGGCTTAACATGCAAACTATATCGGGTGCAATTATTATAGAAGGACATATTCAGGGGTTATCTAATCTTAGATCACTGGGTGAGATGGGAATACCTGTCTATGTTGTGGATAGAAATAATTGCTTAGCTAGATATTCTAAGTACTGTAAAAAATTTTTTAGATGTCCGGATTTTATTGAGGATTCATTTGCGGATTTTCTATTGGATCTGGCTGAAAGAGAGGATTTAAAAGGTTGGATATTGATGCCATCAAATGATCATGCAGTATTGACAATTTCAAAACATAAAACAAGGCTTGAGGAGTATTATAAAGTTATAACTCCTTCACTTGATATTATTCAAAATATATATGACAAATCCCGTCTTTTGAAAAAAGCCGAAGAAATCAAAGTTCCAGTTCCGAAGACGTTTTATTTTCGATCGATTAATTGTTCCTTTTCAGAGGATTTGCCATATCCTGTTATTACAAAAGGGCGTAACGGGCTAACATTTTATAAAGCTGTGGGAAAGAAGGCTTTCATTGCCAGGGATGATGAAGAATTAAAAAAGCAATTAAAGAGACTCTCAGAAAAACTTGATATTGAAAATACTTTTACGCAGGAAGTTATACCGTCGAGAGGTTCTAATCAAACATTATCTTTTACAGCCTTTTGTGTTGATGGTTTTATTAAGACATACTGGATAGGAGCTAAATTACGAGAACATCCTTTACGATTTGGAACTGCTACTTTCTGCAGAAGTGTTTTATGTGAAGAACTAGTTGAACCTTCTGCAAAGCTTGTTAAAGCATTAAATTATACAGGTGTATGTGAAATTGAATATCTGAAAGATCCCCGGGATGAATTATATAAATTAATTGAAATTAATGCCAGAACGTGGCTTTGGGTTGGCCTGGCAAAAGCTTGTGGGGTTAATTACCCACTGTTAATTTACAATTTTTTAAACGGCAAAACCGTAGCTTGGCCTGATACCTATACAAATAATATTTATTGGATTAATTATCTGACAGATATACCATATAGTTTGATGGCTATTTTAAAAGGGAAACTCAATTTGCTTTCCTATATCAGAACCTTCAAAGAATTCAGAGTAAATGCTCTGTGGTATAAGAGTGATATTAAACCTTTTTTTGCTTATTTATTGCTAACTTCTATTTTTATAAAGAATCGTTAGCATTTCCCAAATACTTATTTTTTCACTTGTTAATTATTGCCGTGTTTTATCAAAAATGTAAAATGTTATTCTGAGAATGAATATTGCTTTTTATTTCGCTCATCCTTCTCAATATTATGTATTTAAACATATAATCAAGTTACTTAAGCAGAAAAACTATGAGATATTTATTTTCATTAAATCCAAAGATATTCTTGAG
>JAAZCB010000351.1 GCA_012513545.1 Clostridiaceae bacterium | reverse complement strand
GAATATGGAAATGCATACATTGACTTTTTTGCTGGTGCCGGTGCCTTGAATTACGGACACAATAATGATTATATTAAAGGAAGGCTTATTAACTATCTGGAGTCTGATAATATAATACATGGACTTGATATGTATACAAGCGCAAAAAGAGAGTTTATTGAGACGTTTACCAAAAGGATCCTTAAACCTTTGGGTTTTGATTATAAAATTCAGTTTTGCGGGCCAACAGGAACAAATAGTGTTGAAGCAGCCCTGAAGCTTGCCAGAAAGGTCAAAGGAAGGACGGGAGTATTTTCCTTTATGGGAGCTTTTCATGGGATGTCGTTGGGAAGTTTATCGGTTTCGTCAGATTCACGCAGTCGTGCAGGAGCAGGTCTTCCTCTTGGAAATGTTACATTCATGCCTTATCCCAATTCTACCATGAAGTCAATAGATACGATTGAATACATGGAAAATGTATTGAATGATGATCATTCGGGTATTGAAAAACCAGCTGCAATTATACTGGAAACAGTACAGGCAGAGGGTGGAATATATGTTGCTCCTGTTGAATGGTTGAAAAAACTTGAACTGTTATGCCGAAAGCACGATATTTTACTTATATGTGACGATGTCCAGGTGGGCTGCGGGAGGACAGGCAACTTCTTTTCGTTCCAGAGAGCGGGTATCAGACCAGATATGGTTGTGTTATCAAAATCCATAAGTGGTTATGGACTTCCGATGTCGATACTGCTTATAAAACCTGAGTATGATATTTGGACACCGGGAGAACACAATGGAACCTTCAGAGGAAACCAGCTGGCTTTTGTAGCGGCTTCGGCAGCTCTAGAACTAAGGGAGGATATTTCCCTTGATAAGAGTGTAAAGGAAAAGGAGAGTTTCATATATAGATTTTTAAAAGAAAAAATAGCAAGCCTTGATAATTCTATTGAGATACGGGGTATTGGAATGATATGGGGCATTGACTTGTCAAAACTAAGTAAGAAATACCCTGAGAATGAAAACTTCATTAAAGACATTATGGCAAGGTGCTTTGAAAAAGGCTTGATAATAGAGAGAGCCGGAAGAAACGACTCAGTTGTTAAAATATTGCCGCCGCTTACTATTGAAAACAATATCCTTGAAGATGGGTTGAATATATTAAAGGATTCAATAAGAGAGAGTCTCTTTAAAGCAGAGAAGAATCCAGAGTTGGCAGCGATTGTATAACCTTTTTATTTATTGTTATTTTGATTGTATGGTTTATTATTCAGTTTGGGACATTTTCAAAAAATTTCTTATAAGATTTTGTTTGTGGTTTAAGTATGTTAAGTCAATATTATACATAAAAAAGGAATATTCGCAATTACAAAATCGAGTTTTTTGAAATGCCCCAAAAAGTTATTAATTATATGATATCTTACGCATATAACTTGAGGGGATAAAATATGTATACAAAATATAATAGTATTCTGAATATGTTATCTTTTTTAATGGAAGAGGAGAACAAGGGAATAACCTTCATTAACGGTGAAAATGACGAGTCATTTTTATCATACAAGAAGTTATACAGTAAAGCACTTGAAGTTCTTGGATTTTTACAAAACAGAGGCATAAAAACTGGAGATGAGCTGGTTTTTCAAATCGAAGACAATGAAAGCTTCATGTGTACTTTTTGGGCTTGTATTATGGGTGGAATAATACCTGTTCCGGTTTCTGTAGGAAACAATGATGAACACAGGCTCAAACTTGTTAAGATATGGGAAGTGCTGAAAAATCCATATCTTATCACTGATGAGAAGAGCATTAAGAATTTTAAGAAATTTATAGTAACCGGTAAATATGAGAAAACCAAAGAAGAGTTGGAAAAAAAGTCAATATTACTTGAGCAGCTTGAAGGCTGGAATACTGATGGTATACCTGCTAAGACAAATCCTGAAGATATTGCTTTCGTTCAGTTTTCGTCAGGTTCAACAGGAGACCCTAAAGGTGTAATAGTAACCCATGAGATGGCCATTGTCAATTCAGACGATATAGCCAGAGATATTGGCTTGACAGCTGATGACCGGGTAATCAACTGGATGCCGCTTACCCATGATATGGGTCTTATTGCCTATCACCTGACCTCTGTAGCAGGGAAAGCAAATCAATTTATTATGCCCACCAGTCTTTTTATAAGAAGACCAACACTGTGGTTGAAAAAAACATCGGAACACAAAGCCACTCATTTGTATTCACCCAATTTCGGTTACAAACACCTGCTTACCTTTTATAATTATGAAAATGCCAGGGAGTGGGATTTATCCAGTGTACGAGTTATACTAAACGGTGCTGAACCCATATCGAAAGAGCTGTGTGAAGAGTTTCTGGACAAGATGGGAGTACACGGACTGGACAGAAAAGCAATGATACCATGCTACGGTCTTGCAGAGGCTACCGTTGGTGTTGCATTGTCCCCTGCCGGTAAGGAATATTTATCACACCACCTTGACAGAAGGAAGCTGAATATTAGAGATAAAATTGTTGACATAGATCCGGGGGAT
>JAAZCB010000350.1 GCA_012513545.1 Clostridiaceae bacterium | reverse complement strand
GGACTGCTCGTTTCATAATCAACCATCTGTTCGGAGTTTCCATGGTCTGCAGTGATGAACACTACCCCATTCTGGTCAAGCACCGCAGGAACCACCTTTCCAAGGCATTCATCTATAGCCTCAATTGCAGATTTTGCTGCATTAAACACTCCAGTGTGTCCTACCATGTCAGGATTTGCATAGTTAAGTATTATTACGTCGTATTTTTTTGAATTTATGCACTCAAGTACGCTGTCAGTTACTTCATACGCACTCATTTCAGGCTTCATGTCATAGGTCGCAACCTTAGGAGAATTAATCAATACCCTGTCCTCCCCATCATATACTGCTTCTACTCCGCCGTTAAAGAAGAAGGTTACATGAGCATATTTCTCCGTTTCTGCAATACGAAGCTGTTTGAACCCATGCTTGCTGATATATTCGCCAAAAGTATTGGTAAGGCTTTCAGGCTTGAAAGCCACAACAGCGTTTTCAATTGTCACGTCATATTGGGTCATACATACGAAAAACACCGGGAAATAACCCTTTCCTCTTTCAAAACCGTCAAAATCAACGTCGGTAAAGGTTCTTGTTATTTCTCTTGCCCTGTCGGGCCTGAAATTAAAGAATATTATCGAGTCATTCTTATCAATGGTTGCCACCGGTTTATCACCTTTCATAATTACCGTAGGCTTTACAAATTCGTCAAACTCTTCTCTTTTATAGGATTCTTCCACTGCCTCTACTGCACTCGAAGCTGTCAAGCCTTTTCCCAAAACCATGGCATCATATGCAAGCTTGACCCTTTCCCACCTCTTGTCCCTGTCCATGGAATAGTACCTTCCCATAACCGAAGCTATTCTGCCAACGCCGATTTCCTTGAGTTTGCTCTCAAGCTCTTCAACATAACCTTTTGCACTATCGGGGGGAACATCCCTTCCGTCAAAAAAGCAGTGAACATAGACATTATTAAAATTCTGTTTTTTAGCCAGTTCCAAAAGCCCATACAAATGGGTGTTGTGACTGTGAACACCTCCGTCAGATAACAGTCCGAAAAGATGCAGCTTTGAATTATTCTTTCTGCAGTTGTCTATTGCATCAAGAAATTCTTTCTTTTCAAAAAAATCACCGTCTTTTATAGACTTGGTTATCCTTGTCAGTTCCTGGTACACTATTCTTCCTGCTCCAATATTGGTATGACCTACCTCGGAATTACCCATTTGGCCCTCCGGCAACCCCACATCCAAGCCGCTGGTGCGAATACGGGTATTGGGATACTGACTCATAAATCTGTCTATATTGGGTTTATTGGCAGCTTTTATGGCATTCCCTTCTTCTCTTTCATTTATGCCAAAACCGTCTAATATAATCAAAGTTACTAACCTTTTATTCATTGTATTACACCTCATTTATTTAATAAGAATGAATCAAGTTTACGGTCTTCTTGACTCAAAATGCCAAAACTTTTCGTTCCTTTGACTTCGGAAAATCCCACTTAACAAAAGCTCCAGGGGTATTAAAGCCCCATCGCTTTTTAGTAATTTCACTTCGTGAAATCCTACTCAGCAAAAGCTCCGGGGGCATCGAACCCCCATCGCTTTTTAGTAATTTCACTTCGTGAAATCCTACTAATAAAATAGCCCCACGTTTATTGATGGAGCTATCTTAGCATAAAATCCACTAATCAAAATCAATTACTAAAACTAACCGCTAAGTAATGCATGAT
>JAAZCB010000349.1 GCA_012513545.1 Clostridiaceae bacterium | reverse complement strand
TGTGTCACCATCTTTTTTGATTTTTTTGTAAACTTAATAAGTAAACCGTATTTCATGCTTTTAACCCCCCTTAGAGAGTCACCGATTCTTATTGACTCAAAATTCCAGATAAAGTTATCTATATACATTTTATCTGGAACATTATACCATTGGTGGTAAGGTTAAAGCAATCCCATTGATACGGTTTATATTGACTTATTAATGTATTGTTCATTAAAATTACTATTTTTAGCCAGTCAGGGTCTTTGACGGTTGAATAGGTAATAGAATTCTTAGAAGCCTTTGACGGTTTTTATGGTGTGTGTATAAATCTGGAAAATGGTGTTTCTGAAATTGTTTTAATAAATCACAGGAGATGGGGAATCGAAGAAGGCTTTAGAATCATGAAAAGTGAGTTAAAAGCAAGACCTATATATCTAAGAGATAATGATCGAATAGAAGCACATTTCATAACTTGTTTTATATCTCTGATTATTTATAGACTCCTTGAACAAAACGCAACAATTTACCTGACATGAGATTATCAGTGAATTGAAATGAATTTTAAGGAGATTAAGGATCAAGGCTATGAACCGATATAAACAAGGACTGATTTTACAGATGCTTTGCATGAGGTTTTTGGCTTTAATACCGATTACCAGATTGTGGCTTCAAAACAAATGAAAAAATATAAGCAAATACATTCTTTATAAATACTATGGATTTTTAGTGTGAATAATAATACAATAGTTGCTGACTACAAGTTTATAGCAACCATTATACTTGTATATGCCAGGATATAAATTTAACTGGAAATATTTTGCCAACCTGATTTATCATATATAAAAAAATTGATTATAAAGTAATTGAGGGGAATACAGGGTTATGAATCAGATCACTTTTAGAAAGCCGGCAAACTCATGGGAGGAAGCACTTCCTATTGGTAATGGAAGATTGGGAGGGATGGTCTTTGGAAAAATAAAACATGACCATCTGCAACTGAATGAGGACAGTGTTTGGTATGGCGGTTTCCGGGATAGAGTAAACCCCGATTCGCAGAAAAGCCTAGAAAAGATACGCAGTTTGATTTTTGAGGGGAGAATACCTGAAGCACAAGAGTTGATGAAGGTTTCTTTGTCTGGAGTACCTCAGAGTCAGCACCCGTACCAGACAGCAGGCGAATTGTATATAGATTGGGAGTATGAGGAGGAAATTCATCAATACCGTCGTGTGCTTGATTTGAATAAGGGAGTCGTCAGAGTTGAACTGGCTGGGGATAGTGTAACACAGACAAGGGAATTTTTTTCTTCCTGCCCGGACCAGATTATTGTTATAAGAGTAGCTTCTGAAAACAGCGATATATCTTTTTCCATGCACCTGGAGCGTTCACGGTTTTATGAGGGTGCAGGCAAGCTGACGGAAGATACCCTGTATATGGACGGTGATCTGGGAAAAGGAGGCTCTTCATTTTTTGCCGCTGCAAAAACTCAATTTAAAGGCGGGCAAAGAGAAATAATTGGAGAGCATCTGCTGATAAGAAATGCCCGGGAGGTGGTTATTTATCTGGCTATTGAAACTTCCTTTTATCATGGAGATAAGCTGAAAGAAGTGGCGCTAGAACGTTTGAATCAGGCGGCACAAAAGGGATATGAGGCAATCTATATTAATCATGTACAGGATTTTCAGAAACTAGCCGGAAGTGTAAGCCTTAAGCTGAGCAATTCCCTTGAGACGGATGGAGACCTTCTAATGTCAGCAGCGAAAGAGAAAACAAAGCCTGAAAACTCTGAGTTGCAACGGAGAATGGCAGAACTGTATTTTCAGTATGGCCGTTATCTTTTAATCTCTTCGAGCAGACCTGGAAGCCAGCCAGCCAACCTGCAGGGAATCTGGAATGATAGCATTAGCCCTTGCTGGGATTCTAAATACACCATTAACATTAATACGGAAATGAATTACTGGCCGGCGGAGATATGTGGGCTTTCACAGTGTCATATGCCTTTATTTGACCTTTTGAAGAGAATGCATGAAAAAGGGAAAAAAGTAGCTGAATCCATGTATGGCTGCCGGGGCTTTGTAGCCCATCACAATACGGATATCTGGGGAGATTGTGCACCACAGGATATTTATATACCGGCAAGTTATTGGGTAATGGGAGGAGCCTGGCTATGTACACATATTTGGCAGCATTACCTGTACACTCAGGAGGTTTCTTTTTTGGAGAATATGTATCCTGTTCTGCAGGACGCTGTTTTATTCTTTGAGGATTTTCTGGTGCGTTATGGAGATTACTATGTGACATGTCCTTCAGTTTCTCCGGAAAACACCTACATTTTACCTGACGGCGTGGAAGGGGCAGTATGTGCAGGTGCTTCTATGGACATACAGATACTCAGGGACTTGCTGGAAATGTACTTAAAATCGTCTAGTATACTGAAAAAGTCAGGAGATATCGTAGAAAAAGCTGATGAATTATTAAAACATTTACCACCCATTAAAGTTGGAAAACACGGACAAATAATAGAATGGCTAGAGGACTATGAGGAGGCGGAACCTGGACATAGACATATTTCACAGCTTTATGCGCTGCATCCCTCCCACCGGATTAGCAGGGATAAAACACCGGAACTGGCAGAGGCAGCAGGTAAAACCCTGGAGAGGCGTCTGTATTACGGAGGTGGACATACAGGCTGGAGCTGTGCCTGGATT
>JAAZCB010000348.1 GCA_012513545.1 Clostridiaceae bacterium | reverse complement strand
GAGTGCTTTGAAGTGCCGGGGAAGAAACTACAGCTTGGTGAAATAACGAAACACCAAATGGATCTCTACGATAAACTGGGGGTTACCCCCCCCGCCTCGTTACAATGATCCGGGAATTCAGGGTATATCAGTTTCTAAATACGAATGTATATCAGTAACACGAATGCAGTTAATCATTCTACTACCGCCTTCCTTAACATTCTCAAGTATTTGAACTACTTGAAATATGATAGCCTTATTATTTTTATGTTTCACAAAATCACCAACCTTAACATTACTCATCTTTCTCTCCCTTAGAAGCTAACAATTAATAGTAATAGCTGCTCATACAGGTTGATGATTGTCTTGTCCGTTTCCTCAGCCTAAAATGAAGACAAAATCAATTTTTGATTTCTAAATACATTCAATAGCAACCTGCATTTGGTTTTTGATTTCATAAAGAGCAAAAAACGTGCTTTATTCTCTCCCATTCCTTCAATTCCACCACAATTTGGTTCCAACTGGTGAGCGTGCAGTCTACTGGACGTGATAAGTGGGTTTCAAAAGTCTAATTTATGGCTTGGCCAAGGCTCAAAGCTGGGGTTCCAATACTTTTTCCAAATCTTGCCATTTCTTCAATTCCTCCATGATCAGGTTCCAACTGATGACCGCGTGGCGCACCATTATCACATTTCTCAACATCTTAAATATTATTAGAAGCTTATATAAGCCATAATTAGGCGGTTCCAAAATTTTCAGTCTTTCGTAAAAATCCCTCATCAATGAGGGATTTTTATGTCCAAAATTTTTAATAATACCTAAAATAAGCCTAAAGCTGGCGGTTCCAATTATCATTTGGTCACTTTGCAGGATAATCATCCTCGAGGACTGATTTGACACGATTCTCCCCGCTCCTATAAAATTGGTGAATTAATAAGATAACCTAAACAACATGTTAAGCTTAGAAGAAGCAAAGAAAACACTAAATGACCCAAACCTCACGGATGAGGAAGTTTTGGAAATTCGGGACAGTTTCCAGGCGCTGGCGGAGATCATATTCGAACAATGGCAATTGGAACGTAGAAAAGAAAGAATGGAATCTTTGGAGAAAAATAACAGGAATTGAAAAGTTTTCGCTTTCTGTTGGATTACGTGATACATTGAATAAAAACCGAATGTTAATAGCAAGCCAATGAGCAACATAGTAATCAAAGTAGAACCCGTTTCTATTTTGATAAGTCCAATGGGATTCCTCCATTATGCATCTGAATTTCTCGGGGCAGCACAAAAAATCAAAACCGACAGTAACTTTTCACCCGTTCCCTATTATCTTGTCTGCAGATCAATAGAACTTGCACTGAAAGCTTACTTGCTAGCAAAGAATCCTTATTACAAAAAAATCCTGCCTAAAAAGAATGAGTTGGGCCACAATTTAGAAAATATATTAGAGAAAACAATTTCTGAGGGTTTAGACAAAATCATCTCAATTTCTCCAAAAGACAAAGAGGAGTTAAGAAAGGCAAATTACTATTATTCCAAAAAGGGATTCGAGTATTTTGAACTTCCGATGGCTCTTGAAGGAAAATCGAAGCTTCCCGATATCGAAACACTCTCAGGTTTTGCTTCTATCCTTACAAAAAATCTGAAGCCTATTTGTTTGAAAGCCACAGACAACCCTATTAAGTAAGCAGCATCTAACACCGAAATTTAGGTTTCCTATTTTTCCGATTCCATCCAGCTCTTTCATATGCTGATTTCAATTGGCTAGCATTTGCAAGAATAACGATTCGATTATAGTATTAGTTTTACAATATTGAAGAGCAGAAAATCCGCCCGCTGGCAAATTGCTACCAGGAAGATTCAACCCCGGATTGGTAGATGGGAAGGTGGTGGTCTCCCCGAGATTTTAAAAACGTCTAGTTATGGCATCGTAGACCTCAATGGTCAGACGTGTGAACCAAGTCCATCGGACATAGTTCGTGCCATTACTAGGCGTTTTTTGATTAAGATTGTGTCTTTTATTGATCAAAGCGAATCATTGACTTCCCATCTTTTAGCATTATAATCAGACGTAAGCACTCTGAAGGTCAGAAAATCCCGCAGCCTGCCGAGTATTGCCTGTTTTTTCAGGTGAACTCGATGATGGGAAGGTGGGTCCATCCGGAGTGTTTTTTGTTTTAATTCTGCCAACACCAAGCTTCGACTAATGTTCCCTCTTTTGTTAATTTTTCTTTTAACGAAGACGCAATTGGTCCTTAAACTCCTGCCATTTCTTCAATTCCTCCATGATCAGGTTCCAACTGATGAGCATGTGGCGCACCAAAGCGGATTTATCGGCTCCGAAAGACCGATTTAGTT
>JAAZCB010000347.1 GCA_012513545.1 Clostridiaceae bacterium | reverse complement strand
TGTGCGAAATCTTTCGTACCGGGCATATACATCGTTGCACCCAAACAATACTGCAGTAGACTCCTATCTGTATACTTGTTAAATTCGACGGGTCCCTTGACGAATTCGTACCCCGGATTGTATTGATGATGGAACATTGTCAATTGCCCTCCAATTAATATTTATCTCTAATTTGAAAGGTCTCTAAAGTCACGTAAATAGAGGTCTTTTCTCAGCACAGGATTTCCCTTGTCGTCATATGCCTCTATTTTTTTCATCATAAATTTTATTTTTGACAGTAGTTCTTCTTTAGTTTTACCTTTAACAACGGCTGCTGCTATCCTGCCCCCACTTGCTCGATCAGAAGTAATCTTCATACCCTTGGTTTTGTGATAATGGAAACTCTCTATTATATCATTAGCCATGAGCTCATCTTCACCATCAACATGACCAAAAACGCATGGTATACCATACAGTATGTTTACGGCGTAGTAATACTTAGGTTCTCCATAATGCACTTTAACTGGTACCTGCAAATAAGAATCAATAGTTGCTTCCAAAATATCAAATCCCGTATTTGATTTGATAGTCTGATAACTAACTCCACCACCAGCCCTCGGTGCAATTTCAATGATTTCAATTTCGTCTTTATCAATCATTACCTGAACATGCAATGGAGTATTATCTAATCCAAAAGCATTAGCAATCTTCGTGCAACAAGATTGAATTTTCTCAAATACAATCTTGCTTATTGGTGCAGGCGCTAAGGTCGCATAGCACTTTATCACCTGATCTTGACCTTCAATGACACTCATTCTTTGCGAAATCATAATGATTTCAGCTTTTCCATGCGACACAAATGAATAAACACTAACTTCGTCACCTTTGACAAATTCCTCAATTACAACACGGCCATTTCGGCTAATTTTTTTTGCTTCCGAGTAAAACCGTAGCATTTCAGCCTCACCAACAGCTTTTTTTATTCCAGAAGCAGCACATGAATCCGCTGGTTTAACCATAACAGGGTAATGTAAATCTATATCAGGTAACTCCTGATCTGGTTCGAGATAAATATACTTAGACGTTGGGATGTCATTATCAAACATAACCCTCTTCATATATCCTTTATTTGTAATATTGGATGCCAACTCAAAACTATACGGGTGTGGTAACCCCAATTTTTCAGCCACATAACAAGCTGTGATGTTAGCCTGATCGACACAAGCACTCATTACAAGATCTGCATCGTACTCCTTCGCCACACGATACACTGCATCATTGTCAAGTGTACTTTCTTGAATATGAAGATCTGCTGCTTGTTTTGCTGGGGGATTATCCAGATAATCAATCAAAATAGTGAAATATCCCCTGTCTTTCAATTTTTGAATCAAAGCGATATGCGGACTTGTTCCGCCAAGCACTATTGCTGTTTTCTTATTCATTTGCAACTTCTCCATTTATTTTATATTCCTATTGGCGATTGAACAGCCTCAGGGTAATATTTATCAAGCATTCGCTTTACCAGCAAAACCTGCTTTGCCCTCTTCTTCGCATCATCAATTGTTGAATCCCAGCTGTGGGTTTGTGCAACCGAACCACCGATTTTCAAATATATTGGTGCTGCAATACGTACCATCTCTGGCACTTCATAATGGCGTATAAAGCCGCCAGATGATGCCGGATTCTCGGTATGGATGTCAAGAGGAATATCAGTCGCCTGACGCATAGCCGCCAACATCTGCAATTGGATATCACGAACTGGGTTGATGGAGTCAGCACCAATCATCTCTAAAAGTTTTGCCGAGCAAGGATTACCGTGACCGGTATGAGCAGAAACTTTGAACTGGCAATTTGCAGGTATCTGTCTGGCTTTACGCATTTCGTTAAGAAGCCATAGACATCCCTCGTCATATACGAGGAATGAACTACATCCGAAACTCACTGCTCGTTTGACATCCTCTACTGCTCTAACAATTTGTTCCTGTCCGCGCAGCCTGTATCCCATGCGGACACCTTCAGGTGTATTAACAGATGCACTGGTGTCCGTTGTTGCACGAGGGCCGATAGCAAGGATAAGATCTGTCTGTGCCTCTTTTGACAGACGAACCATTTCTATAATTTCATTATCCGTGAGCATCATGATGCCTCTGGTCTGGGTAACACGATGCAGATGGATACCATAATTGTCCATGGTCCCCAGTAAAGCTTCCATTGACCTAGGTCCCTGGATACCTGGCACTTCAAAACGATACTGCCCACCATCAACAAACCGCTTTTCAGAAGTCGGCAAATCATAAGCATCGCCACCGGGCAAGCCAATCGATTTTAAGAAATTTCTCGTCGCTTCCATTTTTCACATCTCCTTATAAAATCGATACAAATTTATCAACATCGATATAGGGATTTTCAAACAACTGTAAAATCGCCTGCGCTTTTTTTGTTAATCCGCAATATCCCATAATGAATTTGAATTTTTCCCGTATTTCCGCATCTGTCATCGGATTCTCCGGGTCACCCTTGGCATAGTCAACTCTGTGAATCGCTTCGCTGCCATCCATGTAATCAATTCTAACTTCAGCTATTCGTTTTTCAGATGAGAGGTTTGAAAAATCCACATTTTCTATTACTTTTACTTTCTGGGTCAATGCGATAATATCTGGATTGGCTAGACTTATTTGATCAAACGCATCAAGGGAACAACTGTGCAACACAAATGCAGCAGCTACACTGTACGGCATACTTAATTTTGCTGAAGCAATACCTCTTATTTCCTTGTGGTCATGCCCTTTTATAGCAAGTTCATATGTTGATACCTCTATGCTATTGACCAGAGCGGCAGTCTGGCTATTATTTTCTGTTATTTTAAGCACCGCTTCTATTGCAGAATGACAATGTCTGCAAGCGGCATATGGTTTTCTATATATGCGTTCAATTTCGTAATAGGTGGTCTTTTCTGTGATTTTCTTCTCATTTAAAGTATCACTGAACAACTTCATCCACCCGCGATCACCGAACAAAATATCATCCGGGCAATTTAATCCTGTACTTCCCACCAATGCAGCCATAACACCAGACATTGCTGCATGCGCTATATTATATGCTTTCAATTCCGAAGCATCTTCCTGAATCTCTAGTATTCCAGCAGCACTGGCAGCAGCCGCAGAAATCGCTGTTTTCATTTGTGCATAGTCAAAGTCCATTGCAATTGAACATCCCACAGCAGCCCCTATTGTGCCACAGGTCCCGGTTGTGTGAAAACCCTTGTTCTTATGTCCCGGCTGGATAGAAATCGCTAAACGAGCTGCGGCCTCATAACCAACCACAAGACCTTTCAGCAATGAATCCATAGAAAGGGCTTGCGACTCAAAAATCGCAAGTACTGCTGAAATAATCACAGAACCAAGGTGTATCATGCCAAATCTATGGCCATCGTCAAGTTCTGTTGAATGAGCATGAAACCCATTAATGAAGGCTGCTATAGCCGGGTCAGCCTTAGCATTTGTTCCAATTACAGATGAATCTCCGCTCCTTGATGTGAGCATATCAAGTTTCCCAGAATACATTGTTGCCCCAACATAAACGCACCCGAGAAAATCAAGCAAACAATTGCGTGCTGTATTCTTAATCTTGGGAGTAAGATCCACCTCATTTATTTCAATCAAATAATCCACGAATGCATCTGTTGTTTTCATCATATCTCCTTACAGCACAAGTCTATGTTCTTCGATTTCTTCAAATCGCCCCATATCAAATAACTCAATGTTCCTCATAGCATCTCTCATCATTCTATAGAACGAATCAAAGGTCACTCCAGCAATATGTGGAGTTGCAATAACGTTTTCAAGGGATAAAAGGGCTGAATTATGTGCCGGCGGCTCCACCCCAAATACATCAAGCCCCGCAAATGCAACTTTGCCAGATGCCAAAGCGACTGCCAAAGCATCTTCATCAACGAGTTGCCCACGAGCTGTGTTAATAATCACTACTCCATTCTTCATCTTTTCAATTGCAAATGGATTGATTAATCCTTTGTTCTCATTCGTTAGATCACAATGCAGCGTAATGACGTCTGAAGTAGTATACAACTCTTTCAATGAAACGTACCTGATTCCAATATTCTCTTCGACCTCAACTTTTCTATTATTGTCATAGTACAATACCGTTGCCCCAAATGCTCTGAGAAGCCTGGCCACCTTCTGACCTATATGCCCCATGCCAATAACACCGACTGTCTGTGTTCCAAGTTCTCTATTCAGCACGCCTTGTGCCTGCTTATTCCATATGCCAGATTTGGTATTGTTGCTGATAACTGGCAACTTCTTCAGGCAGGCAAGCATTAGCATAATTGTATGTTCCGCAACGCTATCTGCATTGACTCCTTTATTAACGTATACCGGTATATTACGCAGATTAATCGCATCGAAGTCCAGTGAGTTCAAGCCTACACCTGTACGTTGTATCATTTTAAGTTTTGTTGCTTTAGTGAGGACAGCTTCGTTTATATTTAATCGCCCGCTGGCTAAAATGTAGTCCGCCTTAGGGGCTTTTCTTTCCAAATCTGATTGTGTGACTTCATCAAGCATAATCAGTTCAAGATCATCTGGAACAACAGATTTCATGATTTCATAAGGTCCAGAGTCATATTTATTAGTAAGAAGAATAGTTTTCATTCCATTATCCTTTTTCGTATATCCTATTAAACCAGAAATTAAGGCTGAGTATTGCACATTAGCAAACAACACATCTCCTATTACGAGCTTACTGGCACAAATAAAAAAAGCAACCGACTATTCGTTTACCTTATATTTCTAGTGATGCAAATGGATTGAAATAAAATATTGTTTTCGTGTGTTTAAAAACTATTACCTATCGCACAAACTCAATATGTAATTACCGTATTCAGTACCTGCCTTTTCATTACCTAGCTGTTTCATCTGTTCAAGGCTTATCATCCCTCTTCTCCATGCTATCTCCTCAAGGCAGTAAACAATAGAGCGAGAAGATTTCTCCAGCATTCTGACAAAAATTGATGCATCTGCAACATCATCTAAAGTGTCTATCGGAAATTCTATATAACCTCGATCCGGAAAATCTGTATACAAGAATTCGTTACGAAAACTGGGGTCAGAAAGGTTGATTGACAGCAGGCCCTGTCTAGTTTTATTTGTCACAAGCACCCGGTTAAGTATTGATTTGGGACAAAACAAAATGGGGATCTGAGCATAATCATAACGGGTTTCTCTCTTTTCAAGGCTATCCATATTTACAACTTTCTTATTGACATCAAAATATAATCGTTGCAAATTATCTTCTACACTTTTCGGAATAGAAAGGACAGTTGCACGATCATTATTAGCCATAGCTCTTCGAAATAATCGAGTCATACTTGCTCCGTATATGAAGGTACGACCGAAAACCACCATCACATTGCTGCAATCTATAACAGAATCAATATCATAAAAATCATCCAAACAGGATAGATTTATACCTATTTTATTGCCATCCCCAAACTCGGAATCAAGATAATCTTTATCTTCCTCGCTTCCGGCAACGACTATATTTTTTATCCCTGCGAGAAGAAAATAGCTGAGCAGAAAATTTACTACTGGTTTGCCGTATACCTGTGTAGAGGCTTTGACATCATATGAGTTTTTCGGAAAAATCAACAAGCCGGACCAACGTTTACCATGAGACATAGCATCACCTGCAAGGAGACTGTCTGTGTCGGTGTCGAGCAAAACAGCCAACCTTCCCAAATATGCAATATCGGGCAACCCAACGCCGCGTTCCCATTTAGATACAGCTTTATCGCTTATCCCGATGAGTTCGGCGAGCTCCTTTTGGGTATATCCAGCCTGTTTGCGCAAATATGCTATTGCTTTTCCAACCTTCACAATGTCCAAAATAGTTCCACCTGCCCCATGCCATAGTGATTCTCCTATTGATTATCTAGCCGATGTAATTTCTCATTGTACTGATCAAATACTGAAAGCTTTCAAGTTTAAATATCCAGGCCATTGCAAAATATATAATGATTCCAACTAATATCTGGACAGTCAGTGTCAATATTACCGATAAACCCATCCATTTGATGCTATAAACCACAGCTCCCATTACTAAAGATAAAATCAATGCAGGATAAATATCTTTCCATTGTTCTAGGTAACTGTAATTGAGGAGCCTTTTGTTTGGATACGCATTTACAAAAGAAGATATTATTCCACTCAGGATCTGCCCCAATGCTATAGCATAAACACCATAGAACACAGTTACTGCCAATATAGATAATCCTATAATCTTCTTGATGATCTCCAATCTTAAAAATACATCACTATATCCCAATGCTTTTATAGCCGATAGATTAGCTGTATGTATGGGCCTTAATGCGTAAACGGCACAAAATATCTGTAAAAAGGGCACCGCTGGCAGCCATTTATCAGTAAGCAAGAGTTTGACCAGGGGCTCTGCTATAACAGCCAATCCTACCATAGCCGGGAAAACCACAAATGAACTGGTTACAATAGCACGTCTCATCATATCTTTGACCCGGGGCCTGTTATCCTGCTCAGCTGATAATACCGGGAACATTACCGACTGTATCGAGCCATCAATATTGGATATTATAAGGGAAGGGAACTGCTTGCCTCTGTCATAAAAACCCAACATTGCTGGAGCATACATTTTACCAATGATAAGACTTCGTAATTCCCGATAAACGGTATCGATCAATCCAGACAGCAAAAGCTTCCACCCGTATGAGAAAAGGCTTTTAACCCTTCTGATTGAAAATACTAACCGGGGACGCCATTTTACCGTAAACCAAAGAATCAAAGTAACAAGGAACTGATTGCTTATTTGCTGTCCAGCCAGAGCCCATACGCCATAACCTGTATAGGCCATATAAATACCAACGGCTCCAGATACTAGAATAGCACCAGTACTGCTGAAAAACAGTTTCTTAAACTGCAAGTTTCTAGCTATAACCGCATTCTGAATCGAATTAAAGGCCCCAAATAATAATGTAATAGACAGTGCTCTAAATACCGGTGTTATCTGAGGAATGGCATAGAATTTAGCAATGGATGGTGCAGCAAGGAAAAGAAGTATGTATATTATTAAAGCCAGTGATAAACTCAAATAGAATACCGATGAAAAATCCACTTCATCTGCATCCTTCTTTTGAATAAGCGCAGTATTCAGCCCGCTCTGGACAAATACAGCAGCTATTGAGGTAAACACTACTACCAGTGCTATGATGCCGTAATCTGCCGGCAGAAGCAACCTGGCTAATATTATTTGAACAATAAATTGTATCCCCTGAGTCCCGCCCCGCTCCATGAACTTCCAGAAGAGGGAGGAAAGGACACGGGATTTGGTATGTTCATTTACCACCTGTTCCACCTGCTGTTTTTCACTAGAAAACCTTTTAATCTGACTAACAAATCAGCTGTTTTGGGAAGCTTATTTATAACAAACATTTTGGCGAAACCTACCCAACCATTGTATTTAATATATTCCATATATATCTTTCTAGCTGAAACAGTGTAATCATTTTCTAAAAGAGCAATAATGCTCCGACTTGATAGGTTAACCTTTTTTATCTCATGATGGTAGCTATAGTTGTAGTATTCATCTGCAAGTCTTAATATTTCAATTCTATTTAAGTAATATTCAATAATTTTTTCTTTGGAGAATTCCGTTCCGAATTTTGTCATCATAGAATCTGCTACCCCTACTCTATGTGCTGACATAACCTCATTCATATAAAAGACCAACCCTTCTGCAGCACTATATAATGCAAAGGCATAATCGCCATGTTTGGCATTTCTAATCCAACCTGGTCGTTGCTTTTTAGAAAAATCTGCTTTTATCAACCTTGAAGACACATGTACAACCCCTCCGGTTGCCGCATCACCAACACTGATCTTCTTTGAGAAATTTTTCTTAAGCCCTAAATAGCGTCCGACTGGATTTTTATATATGTCAACTACCTCTACTTTATGAAAACACATTGTATAATCTTTATTGTTTTC
This sequence comes from Clostridiaceae bacterium, assembly GCA_012513545.1. The sequence continues at coordinate 1,165 of JAAZCB010000347.1, read as the reverse complement.
CATAAAGTCAACCTGCTTCTGCAATTTTTCAACATCTGTCCAATAATCATCACCCTCACATGTAGCAATATATTTCCCTTCAACAAAGGGAATTACAAAATCTCTCATTGGGCTTTTCCCTTGAGAATATTGATTTTCCTCTTGTAGGATTGGTTTAATTATATCGGGATATTTTTTTTCATATCCCTTGATGATATTCGCTGTATTATCTGTTGAGGCGTCGTCATGAATTATAATTTCTATCGGGAAATCTGTCTTTTGCATAATAAAACTCTCGATAGCTTCAGCAATATACTTCTCATGATTGTATGTAATACAACAAACACTAACCAATGGATTCATAAAACACCTCGTCTTTTGAAATCATATTGCTCTTGTTGCGTATAAACAATCCGTTTAAAATCAGAGCTAGAAATATCCAGAAATTCATACTTGTCAAATAAGAACCGCTGACCATTAAAGGTATGAATCCTATGCATAACCAAATAATGATCATATTATATTTCACCCTATTGTTTTGAATTAACGATTTTAATACCAATAATAGAAATGCAATTAATAGTATACCTCCCATTATAAAACCAAAATTTGCAATTACTTCGATAAAAAAGTTATGGACATATCTGCCACCAAGAATGCCCCTATCGCCAGCTAAACCAATGCCCATAATTGGGTTTTCAATTATCTCCTTTATAACATTTTCATACAATAAATCACGACCACTCCAATGAACTCCTTCATTTAAAAGCAATGTTATATTTCTGCTTTTAATTCCAAAAAGCAATAGGAGATCATATATTGATTCAAAAATTCTATTGTAGAAGATAAGTCCACTAAATCCTATTACCGTTACTACCAAATAGCCAATTGCTTTTCTAAAACTAATTTGAGTGCCTGGTCTTATAAGCTTAAGAAAAATAAATACTGCCACACATAAAATTGGACCTCTGGAGCCAAAAGATAGGATTATTAATAATGAAACCAGTGTAATGATAAATAGTTGCAAAGACAATTTGTCTAAAAACTTATTTAAAAAAATGATTGTGGGCAATAACATATAATAGGAAAATGACATGCTATAAGAACCAATTGTTGCCTTACCTGTAAATATTAATCCTCCTAAAACAACGCCAAAGAGAAAAATTATATAACTCGCCTTTTCCAT
>JAAZCB010000346.1 GCA_012513545.1 Clostridiaceae bacterium | reverse complement strand
ATTTCATTGAATGTCTGTTATATAGACGTTTTGTTTGTTAAATTGACACTTAATCAAGAAACGTCTTATCCAAAATCTACTCAAAACGATTCTGTATATTACTTTATTGAGCATATAGACAATGATGAAAACTCAATTGTCATTTCACAAATTTCTGTACGTTGCCTCTCTGTATTTATTTAATTTCCAATATGGCCCAAAATAAATACCCTGAACGTCAAAACATGACGTAGTAGTAAAAAAATGTTAAAAAAAAGTATAAGTGAAAATAGGAGACTTGTTGAATACTAATTTAGAGAAACAAAAAGTAAACAAATCTCTCAAAAAGGATCTTACCTAAAGCCGAGGATTAAGCCAAGGTATCAGTCATCCTCCATTCCGCATACACTCCATTCCGGACCACAAACTCTTGACGCTCCAGAATTCATCGGTATTCGCTTCGCTCATGATCCTCAGCCCCGCCCGGCGAACTGTAAACGGGACCCAGCTCTCCTTCCACTTAAAGATCACATATTGAGTATCTGATATACAAGGTGTAATAGGTAGACACTTTATATAGTTATGTTAATTTGTCTATTCCTGTATATGAAAATTTCACGTTATATAGAGCTTTTAATAATTCAAAACAAATCCGGATGTGAGGCAACAACTTTATAAAAGTGATATTTAAAATATGAAAATTATCACGTTTAAGTCCTGTAATTCAAATGATTGAGGAGCTTTTTAGAATTGAAACCTCATTAAATAAATAATTAATTCATTGCCCGCATAGCCTTTATGTATTTTTGTAGGTTTATTGCTTGATGTTCATCCACCTTACTATCAGATAAATAAAGGCGTACATCTGTAATTGATTTACTTTCCAATACATCAACATCAGATTCACTCAATAAAAATAGAGAAGTGAAATTAAAGTGGGAATAATAAGTTTTCCCACGATATTCTAAGAACTCACATTCAATTTCTACATCAGGGAATCTAAGTTGTGTTTCATCATCAAAAAGAATGATTACACCTGTTTTATAGTAATATGACGTATTTGAAATATTCCTAATATTTAGGTAATATAAAACAGAACCATCTTTTGTAATAACTTTAGAAAAAATAAACTCTGTGTCATCGGGATAATGATTTTCGTCTAAATATTCATCATACAAGTAAACTGAATATGCAATTGAATTTTCATCAGGGCCAATAATTGGCGATATAAGATAGACATCATCCTCGAACTCATCTACTTGTCTTGTCACATCAGTTCCCGGCTCGAGAGTGGAAAATTGAATTTCTTCTCCATAAGTTGTCTCACCGGTGTGACTAGTACAAAAAGCCCTACAATAATATGTTTGATCACAAATTAACATCCCAGATGTGTTCATGGTTATAGTCTGATCTAATGAGTAACTTCTAAAAACATTTCCATTTTCACGTGTTGGATTTGGTGTATCGGATAAGACTAATCCTCTTTCATGAATATCCTCTATAAAATTCTCATAAGTTATTGAAAATTCAACATCACGTTGTGATATTTCAATAAGTTGTGTTGATATTATTGATGGTTCGGGTAGTGGATTTGTTGTGAAAATTTTCTGTTCTCCATAAGCTGTTCCTTCACTATTACTTGCACAAGCCCTTACATAATAGGTTGTGTTTGGAAGAAGTCCAGTTATAGCACAGGTATAATTCCCCTCGCCATAACCGCCGCCGCTTTTGTAGGATTGTTCTTTTGTAGGATTCTCAGATGTGCTCCAGCAGACACCACGGAGTGTTAGTGCATCTCCACCATCGTTAATCACGTTTCCTGAACAATCTGCCGTTCTTACCGTGATGTTGGTTACTTCTCCTGTAGCAACTTTTGGTAGCTGTCGCTTTTCCTCAGGTGCATCCTGTGGAGTACAGGAATTGAACAATAGAGCAAGTCCTGTAATAATTACAAATAGCTTTTTCATAATAGTATTATTTGTTGTGGTTAATGTCTTGAAAATCGATTTTTTTCGGATAAATGACAGGTTTGATCAAAAATAATAAAAATAAAATGACATTTAATTGAATGTCAGTTATATTGACGTATTGTCTGCTAATTAGACACTGT
>JAAZCB010000345.1 GCA_012513545.1 Clostridiaceae bacterium | reverse complement strand
GCCTGAAATGGTAGTCATTTCAAGAATAACTCTTCTTAATAATGCATAGTCAGTTGAGTTAACTTTTCCATCAAGATTAAGGTCACCAAGAAGTCCTCCAACTGGATCTGTAACTGGTGTTGTACCACTACCAACATTCGGACCAACTTCTGTCATATAGCTAGCCAACCATGCTATAGGTGCATTCCAGTTAACTGTACATTCATTTGTTGACCAGGATTCAATATGATCCATATAGCATCTTTGCGGAGGCATATCACCCGGATTCCATCCTGAGCCTTTAACCCATGGATCCTGGAGACCTGAGTTAGGTCCACCAACTGCGATTCCCGGAGGTGCAAGTGGGAATGAAGGATCCACTTGGTTAGCAAAGAAACGGTGGTGAGGATATTTAGCAGGATTTTCTCCGTATCCGGTCACGTAAACAAAATCAAGCGGGTTACGTCCAAACAGGTAGTCCATAGCCGAAACTGCACCGTTAAAGTGTTTAACATCTTTAGTATAGTCATAAGCATATGCCATGATTATTGCATTATTCATTACAAAGGAGTTTGAACCCCAAGGATAACCAACTATTTCTCCTCCAACTACTGTACACTGTCTTAAAGGTATACCGTATCCCTGTTCACTTTCAAGACCGATGTAGAATTCGGAAGCTTTAGCAATATTGTCCTTAGCTGTTTTTATTTCAGAAGATGACAGCTTGCTTGGTTCTAATAAAGCAAGTGTCAATGTTCCCATTGAGTGTGTGTTTCCCCAGTTAAAGCTCGATGTAGTGTTTTCTTCTTCACCACGATCCATATTGGTTGGTACTTTGAGGAAATATTCATTTGATTTTATGTAATCATAGTACTTGGAATCATTAGTAGCTGCAAGCATTTCACAAGCTGCCCAGTAAAAATCATCTATTACATAGTCATCACCGTATGGTCCACCACCCATCGCGTCATCGAAAGGTGCATAGATCGCAGGATTGTCAAGTGCTGCCTGCCATGCAATTTCTGCCTGACTGAGACACTTGTTTGCAAAAGACGAGTCAATACTTTTCCACAAACGGTATGATTGTGCAGCTACTGCAACAAAGTTCAAGGTAGCAGCAGTCGTCGGTGGCTTCATTATACGATCCTTAGTATCCTGGTCAGGTCTTACTGCAAGACCGGTCCAAGATTCATCATGACCTTTATGGTGTACCATACCAGCTCTTGGATACCCATCAGGAACCTGCATCTTAAGCATACATTCCATATGGAAACGTGTTTCGTCAAGTAAATCAGGAATATTATTGTTTTTTTCAGGAATATTAAGTTTGTTGTCACCGTATGGAGCTTCTGTTCCATACTTTTTAGCACGTTCATATAAATTCTGCAGTGTCCACATGGTTATACCTGCGTTAACAACATATTTACCATGGTCACCTGCATCATACCATCCGCCTGACATATCGATGGTATGGCTGGAATTGTAAGGATCCCATCCTTCAGGAAGAGGATTCTCACATGGAGCAACATCCGTTACATGTCCTGCCGGACGAGCCCAGTCATCTTTTACACAGTAAGGCATTTCTATTGGAACACCGCTTCTTGCCATGTAAAAATACTTGAATGAATCATATCTCAATTGACTGTACATATCAGTACCAATATCAAAAGGGAAACTCTTTCCGTTTCCAACCTGGATATAGAATCCTGTACCTGTTCCGGTATAAGATGAGAAATCAATCAACTGTACAGTATCTCCGGAATCCTTATCCTTACCGAAAGCCTTGGTTGTTCCTTGAAGAACAGTGGTTCCGGACTCAGTCTTCAACTGCCAGCTCTGTGATGAGCTTCCGACATATGTAGCTATCTTTGCCGAACCAGGGAAGTAACCCAACTGGTTAACACGCACAGGTCTTGGTGTTGGTGTTGGCGGTATAGGAGTAGGATCAAATTGAGGATCAGTTAATGAAATATCATCAAACTCGAATGTAGTTCCTGCCGGTACATCCTCTCCACCAATATGAAAAGCCATTTCTATAACGTCTTTTGTACGGGTTGCGGTAAATGTCTCTGTAAAGGTCTTTGCTTGTCCGGCTGTCAGCGATTGTGGTGTGAATGACCTGTTATTAAGGTTCCAATCCTGATAGTAAGGGTCTCCCTGATCACCTATTTGACAATAGATCTTGCAGTTCTTGTCAGCCTTAACAGTAAATGTTACTGTATATTTATGGTTCTGCTCCAATTTAAGACCTCTGTGACGAAGCTGACAATCCCATCTCTGTTTAGGATTTCCCGGATCAACAATTTTAACGATGTATTTCCCACCGGTAATCTTAAATTCGGTTTTTCCCGGAACAGTCTCACATGTGTGCCATGGAAGACCTACACCATCATCAAAATTCGTCTGCCCCAGCATTTCACCCGCATAGGCCATAACCTGAGTTGCCAACAAAGAAAAACTCAGCAAACTCACTGTTGCAAGTTTCTTTAACATGCTTTCTTCCTCCCTTTTCAAATTTAAAATATTTATATATGGTTTACCCATTATATAAATTCGCTTCAAAAAAATATTTTAGGGGGCTATTTAAAAAATATAAATTTTCTATAGCCTTTCCATCGCATCTTTAATATTAGGAGCCTTCCAGTCAACTTTCCTGCTCTCTTTAATAATATCCTTATAAACTGACATTGTTTCTTGTGTAATTGAGTTCCAGTTATAAATCGTATGAACCTTTTCAAGTGCGTTCTTTTTCATTATATCTGCTTTGTCGGGATTATGAAGAATTTCCAGTATGCTGTCCGCTAAAGAGTTGGCATTTCCAGTGTAGGATTTCATTCCATCGACGCCATGTTCAACAATTCCTCCAAGCCCGCCTGTTTCAGACACAACCACGGGTACATTGGCTACCATACCCTCTAAGGCTACAATACCAAAAGGCTCATAAAGGCTGGGAAAAACTGCGACATCGGCACATTTATAAAGTTTTAGAAGATCTTCATCACTTATGTAACCAGTAAAACACACCTTATTGGATATACCCATTTGTTCAGTCTTCCATCTAAGGTGGTCAAGCTGCGGTCCCTTTCCGGCTATAACAAACTTGGAATCGTTATAGTAGTGTAAAATTTTAGGCACTGCATCTATCAATACATGTACACCTTTCTCATTTACAAGCCGCCCTACAAAAAAAACTATTTTTTCATTGTCTGCGGCATACTTTCTTCTAAAGTCCATATCTTTATTATAACCGTTAAATTTGTCCAAGTCTACACCATTTGGTATAATTTTTATCTTATCCTCCGGAACACCGAAAACATGTTGAACCTCATTCTTCATATAGTCACTATTTACTATGAGTTTCCAGGATTCATAAGCAAGCCACCATTCAACACTGTTTATATATCTCTGGGTATCGTTATGGATACCCCAGTTACGTCCATGTTCGGTAGCATGAATTGTCGCCACAAGCGGTATTGTATAAGAATATTTCAGTACCCTTGCTGCAAATGCAACAATCCAATCATGTGCATGAATAATATCAAAACTTCCTGTTTCATTTATGAGCTTCACCCCATACTCTACCAGCACATAATTAAGCTGTAGTACCCAGTCTACAAAATTACACGGGTCAACGCTATAAGAATGAAGGCGATGAACATAAACATATTTATCCTTTTCCAACTCGTTCATGCCGATATCCCAACAAGTTATAACGTGAACTTCGTTACCTGTTTCGCCCAGTTTTTGTGCTAACCCGTGTACAACTCTTGATATTCCGCCTACAATTTTAGGCGGGTATTCCCATGACAGCATCAGAATCCGCATAACATTCTCCTCCAGAGCTATTACTACAAAAATTATTCTATAAGTGACCTGCAATATGGAGCATTTCCCCATTGCAGAGTGCTTATTATTTTATATCCTTATTATACGCAATATCAAATTTTTTATATAGAAAGATATAAACTTTATTATTTATAAATAAAGGGAACATAATGGTTCTTCTTACCAATACGAAAACAATAATTATTAACTGAATAACACAGATTAATTTGTCAAAAATTGATCCGTGTTATTCAGCACTGAATTACAAATGTATTTTATTCGTCGTAGTTTTTGAAAATCCTCTTTTAAAGAAATACTTTATCTTATTTATTATTACAGACTTAATTCAAAGTTCCTAAGTGGAGTTTCATTTCCACCTATATAATTTATATTAAAGATTCCAAACATAAATCATATAGGATTGTGAAGCGTCTCTAAGGCCTCGCTGCTTGTTTTTTACAGTGCACTTGATTAAGCGTTATAATCCAAGTTATGGCTACATCCTCTTTGCACTCTCATATGCCAGATCCGACCTCTCGCATTCTTCGTCGGTAAGAGTAACCTGATAGCACAAATGACTTCCCTTCATTCGTTCTGACGCATAACACAGGCCATTGGTCCTCATATCAAGGAAGGGATGATCAATTTGTTCGGGATCTCCTATAAGAATAATCTTTGTTCCAACGCCAGCTCTGGTTATAATCCCTTTAACCTGCTTAGGTGTAAGGTTTTGAGCTTCGTCAATTATAACCCACTGCTTTACAATAGAGCGCCCTCTGATAAAGGCTATTGCCTCAGTATTAATGATTTTCCTGTCAAAAAGCTCATCAACCTTATCCTTTAATTCTTTTTCACTTTTATACCTTTCATTTTCATCATTGTCTATAAGAACCTCAAGATTATCAACAATAGGTCTTAAAAAAGGAGCAATCTTATCCTGTTCGGTACCCGGCAGAAAGCCAATGTCTTCATCCAGCCTGACATTAGGTCTGCAAACCAGTATTTTTCTATACAGCTTGCTTTGCTCGAGCATAATCTTGTGTAAACCTACAGCCAGTGAGTAAAAGGTCTTAGCTGTACCTGCCGGACCTTTAACTATAACAAGAGGAGCCTTGTCTGCTTCTATCATAAGGGCTTCCTGCATGAATTTCTGCCCGGCATTTCTAGGAGTGACTCCAAAAGGCCTTTCCTGCAGAAAGGTTAAATGCACAATCTTTTTTCCGTCAAATCTGCCAAGAGCCGTTTGCTTTTCATTTACAGAGGAGTGGATTATAAGGAATTGATTTGTTGTAAGATCAGGACAATTCTTTTTTGTGAAGTCATTATTGAAACAGAATATATCCTCTATTTCAAGAAAACCTTTGGTGTAAAATTCATTCAACTTCTTCTCCGAGGTATATACCCCCATCCTTCCCTTGTACTGCTCTTCGTAAACCGGTACCTGCTCAGCAAAAAAATCCTGAGCAATGACACCGAGAATATCTGCTTTTATTCTTTCAAAAACATCTTTTGTAACTAAAAAAACCTTCTCTCCTTTATCCAATAATCCTTTACATACTTTTAATATCCTGTTGTCATTATTGTTTTCTGACCAACTAGGCGGGAGCTTTACATTGCTAAAATTCAGTTCAACTCTAAGAGTACCTCCATTTTCAAGTTCAACACCTTCATTTAAATTCCCCTTTGATCTAAGCTCATCCAGAAGTCTTGCTGCATGCCTCGCATTTGCCCCTAACTCGGTATTATCCCTTTTAAACTTATCAAGCTCTTCGAGCACCACTTCGGGTATGACTATTGCATTGTCACCAAATGAATACAATGCAAACGGAGTTTGAAGCAAAACATTTGTGTCAAGAACGAAGGTTTTTTTCAATATTAATCGCTCCTATCCGTATTAAATTCTTTACCAATTAAATAAATTATATCACAAATATATATCGGTAAAATAATAAATCTTATATAAAATATGTTAAGTTCCACGTTAAATTGATAAAAATTATTTTATG
>JAAZCB010000344.1 GCA_012513545.1 Clostridiaceae bacterium | reverse complement strand
CATCTTCAAAACAGATGCCCCGAGACGACTTAAGCGCGACGCTCTTTTCCGTGTTCCAGTTTAGGCTTTTCATGATTCTATATTAGCACATTGTGTGCATTTTGGAAACATTATTTTTAGGCCAACGTTTGAAATAAGGGGCGGATAGGCCACAGGCCTAGACGTCCCGCTTGATTGATTGGTTAGAGCTTATTTGCGCTATTAATAATGCATGATCGGAAATGGGGTTCAAATCTTTAGGGCCTGCAATAATATGACAACCATGCCTACAAGTATATGTTGCAGATATTTTCGCCAAGATAGGGCTTCCCAAAGCATGATCTAAGCACGAAACATTTTCCCCGTTATGGGAAATATAGCTCCATCCTCCACTTGGTTGGGGGATTTGCCAACCTTCTTTCTGTAGCAGATTGAGAGCTTTTCCTCCTGGTGTCTTTGGAACAACAGGGTTACAATTAAAATCTCCAATAAATACAATGTTTCTGGATACTGTGCTTCTGATTATTTCCAATAATTGTGACCAGTACAATTTTAGCTCTTGGGCTTTTTTGTAAAATGGAACTCGAAGACCTACGATTTCAATATCAAGTAGTGGCATTATTATATGAAGGAAATTTGTTTTTGAAGATTCAGAGCATGAAGGCGGTATTAAATCTCCTACTTCATGCTCTGATTTTGAAGCTATTAATACTTGGTTTTGACGATTCATCTTTTTAGAGACTGAAATATAGGTATATCCACTTTTTTCTAGACTCTGTTTAAAAGAGTCTCTTTCCTCGCCATCAACAAACTCATTAAGTACAACCAGATCCGGAGAAATATCAGTGATTACCGAAATCACGGCATCAGGGATTCTTTTTAATAGAATCCGATGATTGAGGTTCCATGAAAGTATTTTCATTTTAACATGACGTTCAACCAAAATAGGAATTCCTTTGGCCGTCCAAAACTCAGGACTGATAAATCCACTTGACATGCCGCCATGCTGGAATCTATCCAGAAGAAAGTGCCCCTGGTAAGTTAATGGATGTCCCGTTGCTTTCTTGTATGTTTCTTCGATTAATATTTGTAATTCTTCTATACTACATGGCATATCAGTATCTTTTAAAAGTTCTTTCATTTCACGCCAAAGATACGGATCACCTCTCAAACCCCACTGACTTGGTTCATCGTTAAATATTTCAGATACTTTCACAATTCAAAGCTCTAACGCAAAGGTCAGCCGCCGCTGGAAGCAGTCGGCTGCAGTGATTCGTTATGTGTTTCTTCAGTCTTTTTTAGGTTGATATAATTTTCTATTCGCTTGTTTCTTGACTTAATAAAACTCATTACTCCTTTTTTATATAATAGATATTGGCTAATATCGGAAAATGATGGATAAGTTTTAAAGCCATCAAATGGCAAATAAAATTTAATATTACTCTTTTCATCAATCAAATCATCCAATAAAAAGAAATGGATGTAGCCCATAAAATTGCCAAATAAATCGAAGAAGTTTTTGTATTTCGATAAAGTGGCGTAAAGCGGATTATTTTGACCCAAGTAAAAGAGACGAATACATTCTAAGGTTAAGTCGAATCTATCATCAATTAAGCTACTTACTCCACGTGCTTGATTGATTGTATGATTGCCGTCAATTCTGTTATTCGGAAAAACGATATAAGCTCCAATGGTAGAACCTGCATCAAAGAGTTCATTTACCTCGCTTGGAATCTGCTGTATAAGCCACTGTTTCCTTTTATGATTTTTATACGAGTGTGTTATAGCATCGCTACCTAAAAAAAATTCTCCAAATCCTGATTTGTGATAGAGATAAGCTCTTGTATTATCAAATAATTCAAAGAGGTTCCCATTTGGTAATGCCTTACTCCATAGTATCTTATGGTATCTACGGAGCGTTGGGCTGGTGCTGTCAGGGTCACCGCCATTTGAATCGGAATAAAAATTAAAATTTGTGTCAATTATCAATTTGTCTGCGCCCATACAGGGATTGTCTCTCCCATTGTCTTTATGCTGTAACTTATTTCGGCGAAAAAAGCGTCGCGGTTAAATACTTTTGTTAAACCGCTATCAATAACAGTCGCATCACTTATACCACTGCGTTTCAACTCACCAATCAAAATTGATGGCGTGAACGTGGCTAATGCATTACGTGTGGATTTATTTTTGAAGGCAGGTGATCTTTGCACTACCATGTTACAGCCCGCATCACCATAGCCGCCCGCGCTAGAGATTTTTATCACCCCTAATGCCGATTTTGGCTTTTCGCGAGCCCAACTACTGGGATAGGAGAATGAGAACCCATACTCGGCATTTTTGTATGTAACAAGCTCTGAAACTGCGAAAGAATAATTTGATAACAGCATTATGCCAAGAGTGATGGCTGAAAGTCGAACTACATTGATTGTCATATACTTCCTCCTTCATGCCCAACGAAAAGCTAAGCCGGAGCCGCGAAGCGGCGATCGGCTTGAGCGACGTGATAATAGTTATGGCCATGTGCATAAAAAATAGTTGTCAAGTTCAACAGCCTCCTTTAATCGGT
>JAAZCB010000343.1 GCA_012513545.1 Clostridiaceae bacterium | reverse complement strand
GAGTCCCTCGCTTTTTGCCTGATTTCCCTTCGGGAAATGGCTCATAATAAAAAATACCGTCTGACCTGCAAACAGTATCAGCGGCATTTTATCCTCATCCCTATTACTTAACTCCGATTATTTCTAACGAACCGGCTTTCACATCAACCTTAATGTCAATCTTGTTTTCAGCTTCTTCATAGTTTCGGGAAATGTAATCTCCATCTTTGCGTTCAAACTCCAGTCCTTTAAATTCATTTGAACTGAGCTGACCACCAAAATCAACCTTAATCCCTGAGCTTTGTGGAACAGATACCTGAACATCCGAAGCATTCGCATCAATATTAACCTTTGTTTTATCGTGCTTATCCCCCAGGATAAGCTTAAAACTCCCTGCATTTCCATCCAGCTTTACTTTTCCGACTTTTAGCTTTGATACATCCAGCTGCGCATCAGCAGCGTTCAGTTCAAGGTCCATATCCCATAAAACTTCATCATTTAAAAGCAATTCAGCTTCCCTGTCAATTCTACCGGTCTTAATAAGGCTGTCAATGTTCAATGCGGCATTCCCGCTTCCAACGTTGACTTTAACGTCGGCATCTCCGTCTTCTTTATATTCCACCTTATGTCTTAAATCCACTCCAACAGATTCTACATCGTAGAGATTCTCACCGGTAGAAGCAAGCTTGAAGGCCAGTGCGTCAAGGTCCACCTTAATCTCACCTTCTTTAGTCTTTTCAAGCTTTTTCTCCGTATAAACGGTTTTCTCGCCATTATAGTTTTCAAACACTATTTCATTCTTATAGTTGTTAGAAAACAGTACCAGTGAAACTATAAACCCGGTCCACGTTATAACCCTTATAAAATGAATTTTCCTGAATATAAGATTAATACCGGTCAATATCAGAAGCATTGCTGCAACTAAAATTTTATGACTTACAATAAAATATATTATTTTCATATTCAAAAGACCAACCTTAATCATGAGCACCACAGCCCCGATGAAAATAAGAAAGAGTCCCGCTTCTGCCCCCTTTTTTTTCATCATATATTCCTCCTGCCTCTAAATACTATAAATCCACCGATAGCAATAAGGAAAACCGGAACTACATATGCAAAATCAAGTTCTACAAACTCTCTTAAAAACAGCACTCCACCGAATAATATCAGGCAAACTCCAATAAATGTCTTATTCTTACCAGGGTCAAATGTCTTTTTGTCCAACCTGTCTCCAATAACTTCACTAAAATCTTTATCTTCATCATATTCAGCATTAGTATCGCTTTCATAAAAGTTTTGCGGTGGTGTGTATTTTTCACCTTGTGGCATTACGATAAGCGCTACTATATATGCAATAAACCCTATGCCGCCACCCAAAAAAGCTGCTATAAGAAATCCAAGTCTGACAATAGTCGGATCTAAATTAAAATATTCTGCTACACCCCCGCAAACGCCGGCGAATACCTTCTCAGTTCTAGAACGGGTCATTCTTCGTCCCATCTTTGTTTCCTCCTTTAGATTATTAAATATATGCTAAATGAAGCCTGTTTGCTTTTTCTTATCATATAATACGGTCAGTAACAAAAAAAGTCTTATAAAATATAAAAATAATATACATAAAGTAAACGCTATTGAACTCCGGTATACCAGTACAATTAATTCGGTAATTTATTAATCAGGTGTTTTAAAGCATATTAATAATTGCTATTATTAATAATAGTCTATAGTATGTCAATGCAGTTTAATTAATATTGATATTATGGTATAAATTAAGTAAGAATTGAATTATTAAAGGATTGGAAAATTTAGAATATGAAAAATAATAATAAAAAAGAACTTTTCGATATTTTTATAACCTTTTTTAAAATAGGCGCCTTTACTATAGGTGGAGGGCTTGCGATGCTACCTTTGATAGAGAGAGAAGTAGTATATAATAAAAAGTGGGCCAAACAGGAAGAAATTGAAGACATATTTGCAATAGTTCAATCAGTACCGGGGGTAATTGCAATAAATTCTTCCATATTTATCGGCTATAAAAGAGCCAAACTCAAAGGAGCATTTGTAGCAGCCTTAGGAGTAATACTGCCCTCGTTTTTGATTATACTGCTTGTTTACTGGGTCATGTTCGGAATTCAGGATAACATATACGTCAAAAAGGCGTTTGCAGGTGCAAAGGCAGGAGTTACATCCCTCCTCCTGTTAACACTCATTAAGCTTTCAAGACCAATAATGAAAAAACCTTTTTCAGCTATTCTAGCAATTCTATCTTTCACTGCAATAGTCTTTTTTAACATTCATGCCTTCATAATAATTATTGCTGGTGGTTTAGCAGGTTATATCGTATATGTTGTAAGGAAGGTGAGGGCTCAATGATAATTCTTCATTTATTCTGGTCTTTCTTTAAAATAGGAGCCTTTAGCTTTGGAGGCGGAAATGCCATGATTGCCTCCATTCAACAGGAACTCGAAGCCAATGGCTGGATGAGTGCGAGTGAATTCGGGGACATAATAGCCATCTCTCAGATAACTCCAGGCCCTATTGCAGTCAATGCCGCTACTTATGTCGGTGTTAAAACAGGAGGTATTCCCGGCTCCATAGCAGCAACTTTAGGGGTATCAATCCCATCATACATACTGATTG
>JAAZCB010000342.1 GCA_012513545.1 Clostridiaceae bacterium | reverse complement strand
TCATGAACCTGAAAAAGAGGGCGAGAGATCTCTTTGACTTCATTTTTCATTTGCTGGATCGCTGCGCCTCGGGTGGACTGGTTTTCAAATTGGCTCTTGAGCAGTAGTCCCTAAATAGTAATGAAATTTAGTTTGATTGCAGTTTGATTGATTATTTGACCGTGGCCTATCATAGATGCTGACTTTGATGACGGACCAGTAATTACATTTATTTCGGGGGGCGTATCTTGTATGAGACAAATTTCAGAAGTTACTAGACAAGATTTGTTTGACATCATTCAACATGGTTTTTCTGGAAAACAAATTGTTCATCGCAATACTAGTGACTATGGCTATATTGATGTTGAGGAAGAAGTTCACATTTACATGCCTTTTAACGGACGTTTAGGTGAGATTGAATTTATTGAAAGGCTATACCCTTTGAACGATATGCCTTCGACTGATCGTCGATATGAAGACGCCAAAGGTGATATCTATTGCCATACAATTAGCTTTAATGATTGGCCGGAGTTTTGGTTCTTAGATGATGAAAGGTTCGAACTGAAAAATGGATTCACAGATGACCCAATACTTAAGTTCCTCTGTGAGATGCTCCACCCTGCTGTAAGAAAAGAAGACGGGCCTTGGAAGGATTACGTCGAAAAATTTAATGAGTTGCTAAAACCAGATGGATACGAGATTTATGCCTCATATCGTATTTCGGATCGTGATGTTTATAAGTTCAGAGAGTACGTAGACCAAGATCTATCTTTTAGTGAGAGGTGCCTATTTACAAATAGATATAAGGAGCTGATTCAGACAACGAACGGTCAGCTAGTAGATAATATATGTGGTGAAATTGGTTATAAGACCCAAGAAAGACTTGTATCTATCATGGCTAAGTTTAAAGAGCCCACAATTGTGAAGCCTAACAGATATGATAACTATGAAGTGAAAACGGATGCATTACGCTTGGCAATTGAAAGGTTTATTACGATCGTTGGATATCAAGCAATAGATGTAAATACGGACAGCTTATTTGACATTTCTTATGAAGATCGGCTTGCAAGTCTATTTATTCCTTACTTGTTTGATATTATTGAATTACAGTATAACGAACTTTCTTCGGCAGAAAAAGATGACTTTCGGCAAGAAATTAATGGTGCATTTAAGAAGAGTTCAATAGATTTCGACCTATCTGATAATGGTTTAATTGTTCAACGGATAGAACACGAGGTTTTGGACAATACTATTGGAGAAAACATTGGTAAGATTAAAGAGCCTGGTTTGAGGGCATTATTAGATGAGGCTGTTGCATTACATCGTCAACCTCGTATTTCTGCACACAAAGACGCTGTAGAAAAAGTATGGGATGCGTTGGAACGCCTCAAAACACACTATACATCTTTTGATAAAAAGGGTTCTACTGAAAAGGTTATAAGCAACATAAGTAATGGGAAAGCTGAGTTTGAAACGCTATTCGACTCCGAATTCAAAGCATTAACCGATATTGGCAATAAGTATAGAATCCGTCATCATGAGACAGACAGATTTGAGATTTCAGATGTGCGCTATTACGATTATTTTTTCAACCGTTGTTTATCTCTGATTGCCTTGGCTATTCAGTATATTGAATAGGAATGAGATTTTAAAAGATTCTAGATGTAGTGAAGGAGGTTTTGTGTGAAATCATCAGCGATTGACTACTTGATTGAATTTGTGAATGCTGAAAAAAATGACTTGTGGTTAAAAGGTATTGTTGCTAGCTATTTAAATTCGAAAGGGAAAATAAGCAGAGATGAGCTTCAAAGGCTTTCTGAAGAATTAATAGCGGATGTTAAACAAGATAGCTCGTTGCATATTTCTGAGACGACTTCAGATAGATTAACTTCAACTAAAATACAAAGACTCAAACATGGGTACGGAGTTAATGCACTTGCCAAGGAGCAGGAAATTGCCTTTAATAACGAAGTTACAGTGATATACGGATTGAATGGCTCAGGAAAGAGTAGCTATTTTCGAATGCTCCAAGGAATGATTGGCAATCTTTCAGGTTCAGATATTATACCCAATATATATATGAATAATAATCAACCTGTTATTGGCAGTTTGGAATATTCTGTAGGGGCAAAAGCAAACAAGGTTACTTGGAATAATAACGGAGTAATTAGTGATTTGAATACTATCAAGGTGTTTGATTCAAAGTGTTCTCAAGCTTTTTTAGGGAAAAGAGAATCAGATGAACAGATAATAAATCCTTACAAATTATATGTTTTTTCCGAGATTGTTTCTTATATAGATCAAGTAAAGGAAATTGCAAGTGACCTATTGAATAAAAAAGAAGCAAAAATAATCTCACCAAACATTGAATGTTTTACGCCAAGTATTAAGTCATTATTAGAAAAAGAAATAGAAGAAAATGATAAAAATATATTTTTTTCAATTGCTCAAAGTTACAATGAAACAAAAGAAAAGGAACTATCCGACACCCTAAGTGAAATTCAGTCGCTAACAGAAACTAATTATGAAGATAAGCTTAAAATTATAGAAAGCAATACTGAACGAGTGAAACAGCTTAAAAGACATATTGAAGATAATTTGATTTCATGGGTTGAGAATTCAAATAAGTATCATGATCAATGGACTATCTATAATCAATATATTGAAAAATCTGAGCAAAATCGAAAAACCACTAAAATTTTGGATGGTTTACCTGGCACTGATTCCAATGAATGGAAAGTTTTTATTCAAAGAGGTTTATCTATTTCGTCTCAAGTAGAGGAGATAAAAGGGATGTGCCCATTTTGCCATAGAACATATGACGGAAGAGCAGTAGAAATTGTTCAGGCTTACTCAACTTTTATCAATGATGAAACAGAAAAACATCTCTCGCAATATGAATTGGCATTGCGTGAGATTGTAAGTAGAGCGAGAGCTAGTAAATTTGTTGAGAATGACTATCAATTAGATATAATTCCGGAGATGCAATCATCAATTGCTAAGCTGATGTATAGTGTGCAAGGTTATACTCATGTTTTAGTACAGATGGGGGATTCATTAAATGATATTTCTCCTATTGATTTTGACACCACTTCAGTCATCACAGAAATTGATGCATTTTTAGAAAGTACTGCTGATAAGATTTCACAGATAGAAAAAGATAACTCTATAAAAGAAGAAGAATTGAGGTTTAAAAAGGAAAAAGCAGCCGTACTAATTTCAGAAAAATCAATACATGATCAAATTGAAATAATTGGCAAGTTTTTTGATGATCGTCTTGAAGTGAATAGGAAAAGAATGAGAATTAACGCTGCTTCATCGAATAGAATTACAAGAATCAGTGGAATCGCTCATAATGAACTTTTAACAGATCAATTGATGAAACGATTTGATTACTATTTAGATAAATTTGAGATTAAGGGTAGAGAGATTGAATTGTCAGAAAGAAATAACAAAGGCAGACAACAGACTGAACTTATTATGAAATCACAAAAAAATGTTACCCAAATTTTGAGTGAGGGAGAACAAAAAGCAGTGTCTATAGCATTGTTTTTAGCAGAAATAAATGTTGCTCAAAACAAAAGCACCGTTATTTGGGATGATCCAGTCAATAGTTTAGATCATAGGATGATCGAGCGGTTTGCAGATATCCTTTTACAGCTTGAAAACCAAGTGATAGTTTTTACCCATAACAGGATGTTTCTTGATTCGATTTCCGGAAGTGATTATGGGCATTTGTGTAAAAACTTTCAATTACATGGATGTAGTAAGACAAAAGGAAAACATGTATTTATTTATAAAATACAATCAGAAGGACCTAATGATGCAGGCGTAATTACTTCACAGAACAAAGACGATGCAAAAGGATGTTTAGATGCTGCGAGTACTTTGTTAAGCCAATCTCCATTTTCGGAAGATCTAAAGACATGTGCTTTGTTACGTAATGCCATAGATCATATTATTGATGAAGTTGTGTTTAATAAACAGGTGCCTAGAAAATACAGCATGAAAGGTTGTGCACAAAGCATTAATTGGGATGAATTAAAGAAAATGGCTACAGATCCCAGTGTTATTGACGAACTAAAAAATGCTTTTGGCAGAGTGTCTAGTGGCCAATTACATTATGGACAAGTTAGTTCAATTAACCCACCTAATAAAGAAGAGTTACAAACGCTGCATGATAAATTAATTAGCATTTTGAATTAAGTGCATTATAACTAGTTCTATCAATCGGATATAAGGCAAGACAAGTTTCACACAATTGAAGAGATATGATGAACAACATGCTGGAACCGCCCACCCGAAATACACAATCTTCTGCCGTGAATCCATAATCATACTGAATATGCCGCTGAAAAAGTGCACGCTGACCGCTGACAATAGTGCATCGATTCCGCGTAAATAGTGCATGGCGGCCGGCGCATAGTGCACAGCCGCCATGCGGTCAGTTTACTCGCAGAGCCCG
>JAAZCB010000341.1 GCA_012513545.1 Clostridiaceae bacterium | reverse complement strand
TCAAAAGTACCTTTAGGTTCCAAATAGGAACGTCTAACCAGTGATTGGGCAGCCAGGTGGAAGCTAAAATCAGGCTGAAAACTATATATACTCTGCTTCAGCTTTTCGATATCCCTAATATCACCATCAATATGCTGTATGTATTTTGACATTTGTAAAGCCACATAGTGGCCGTTTTCATGTTCCGGAGGAAGAGCATAACCCATTACCTCGGCCCCTAATTGCCTTAAAAATAGTGCCAACCAGGAACCCTTAAATCCCGTATCACCTGTAATAAACACCTTTTTGCCACCATATAGATTATACATCGCTTTTCCCGTTAACCTTTCCAAGTTTTCCAAAAGGCTTGCCCGGATGCCCACATCCTGTTGAGATAATTCATATCCCGGGGAGTATCCATACAGGCCCAGTTGCCTCTATGTTCGTATACCATAAGCTGTTTGTCGCGAGCCAGTTCTTCCAGAGGCCCCACTTCAAAATCACAATCTTCTGCTTCGCTTAGATAATCAAATATAGCCCGGTTGAAAACAAAAAAGCCTCCATTTATCAAGCCTTTGGACGTTTGAGGTTTTTCCGAAAAGAGAATAACCTCCTGGTTTTCCACCAATAATTCGCCAAACAGCGATGGTGGTCTTACTCCACTTACGGTTCCAATTCGGCCATGGCTCTGATGAAAACTCAGCAAATCCTGTATGTTGATATCTGCTACCCCATCACCATAAGTAAGCATAAAGCTGTCGCCCTCTATATATTTTTCTATTTTTTTAAGCCTGCCTCCCTTTAAGGTATCAGCTCCGGTCTCAGCAAAAGTTATCTTCCAGTCTAAATCTTTCACATGTTTATGTATTGATAATCTGTCTTTATTGCCCATTTCCAGAGTAAAGTCATTATGTAAGAGTTCATAATCCAGAAAATACTTTTTAATTACTTCTCCTTTATATCCAAGACAAAGTACAAAGTCATTGAATCCATAATTGGAATATATTTTCATAATATGCCACAGTATCGGCCTGTCTCCGACAAAAACCATAGGTTTGGGACGAAACTCAGTTTCCTCCTTGAGTCTGGTTCCTAGTCCACCGCAAAAAATTACAACTTTCATATCTGTTTGACTATCCTTTCGCAAAAAACTCTGTAACCGATTCTATCACAAAGTCTACATCCTGGTCAGATAAACGACAATGCAAGGGCAAGGTAATGATTTCCTGATATAGCTGTTCAGTTACAGGAAATGCTTTGTCCTTTTGTTTATAGCGCGGGTGCAGATGATTCGGTATGTAATTAAGTCCAGTCTCGATATCACAATTCCTCAGGTGTTCTATCAAATCATTGCGCCGCCCGTTTAGCACCCTTATCACAAAAACATGAGGGGCGACTTCCTGGTAATTAACAGCTAACATTTTAATTCCCGCAATATTTTCAAATGCCTTTTGATAGCGAATACATATTTCCCGCCGCCTGTTTATAAAGGTATCAAGTTTTTTTAACTGCTCCAGTCCTATGGCAGCATTAATATTACTCATATGATACCTGTAACCCTGCTCTGATACCTCGTATAACCACCTTTCCGTCCCCGGATGCCGTTCTATACCCAGAGTCCTTTTTATACGCATCTTGTCAGCCAGGGCCTTCTCCCGACAGACTATTGCTCCTCCTTCTCCACAGGTGATGTTTTTAATGGAATCAAAGCTGAAACAGCTTATATCTCCGAAACTGCCCACTTTTTTCCCTTTATACAGACTACCAATGGCATGAGCGGCATCCTCTATAATCCTTATTCCTCTTGATTCTTTTAAACGAAGTAATTGCTCCATATCGCATGGGTTACCTGCATAATGAACCGGCATGATGGCTTTAGTCCTATCCGTGATTAGCGTCAATACATCCTGCATATCCATAAGCAGTGTATCCGGGGAGACTTCGCAGGCTACCGGGGTTGCCCCCACCATTGAAATAGCCTGAAAAGAAGCTACAAAGGTTAACGAAGGGACTATTACTTCATCTCCCTCTCCTATACCCAGGGCATCCAGAGCCAGGTGAAGGGCGCTGGTACCAGTGTTAACTGCCACTACGTGTCCATTTCCCAGATATGCCTGCAATTCCCGTTCAAACTGTTCTACTTTATAGGCATGTCCAAAATATCCGTATTCAAAGGCTTCTTTTACAGCATGTAATTCTTCTTCACCCAGACATCCCTGGGATACTTTAATCATCCTCTTTCCACCTCTATTTAAATATTATTTATATGTATAAGTATCACTACCTCAAGCTAAAAAGCCCTGAAAAACATTAAAATAAACAGTTTAGTATTGACACAAAAATGCAGCCTTGTTTGGTAAAAATTTAAGTTGTCAATCAAATCAATCCGTCCGAAAAGATTATTAACGAAAATCCAAAGGCTCTTTAAAAATCTTAAAATCAACCAACTATTTCGTGCAGCTAACATTAGAAAGTTGTGTGGCATCAGCATTCAGATCGTTATAGCGGACAACTAATGAAGTTTGATGAAATCTAGTCACTAATTTATAAAGCCTTTAGAATTGCTACATATTCGTACTGTCCCACTTTCTGTTCACTTATTGTAACCCACCCGGATTGACTATATAATCTCCTAAGTTCACCTTTTGTACGTCCCCATCCGTGGAATTTGCCTTTATAGGTTGAAACAGCGGGGCGAATTATCCTTAGAGCTTTATTTATCTTTTTTTCCCCCAAAATACTTCGAATCCTCTCTTTAATAATTTGCCTAAACATTTGGTTGACCGAGATGCACCCTGCGTGAAAATCAATAATCATATCAATGCCTACCTGTTTTAACCCTTTTAATTGTTTTATAAAACAATCATCGTCCATTACATAGGCTGATCCGAAAAAAATAGCTATTTCAGGAACAAACCCAATACTATCAATTAGCCTTTGTGGGTCATGATTAAAAAAATCATATTCTATCGTTATTATTTCTGGAAATAATTCTTGTGATTTTTCAACCATAAAAGTATCAAAATCTGCAGCTACAACTTTACCATTCAATGGTATAGCCCAACTTAAAATATATTCAAGGACACAGTGTCCTGCCCCAAGAGAAATTATCCATTTATAGGAATATTGATTGATAATCTCTATTAGAAATCCCAATGCCCCTAATTTTTCATAGTTTTGGGAAAGATACTCTCGAACAAGCGTAGTTCGATCAACGAATATACGTCCAAATTCTTGTTGTATAGCAAATGCATGTTCCTGAGCTGTAAACTGTCCTCCCTCTTTATCAATTTTTTCCAAAATACTCTGGTCATGAGATTTTGTAAATAGTTTAGTTTTCAAGCAGAATCCCCCTATAATATCTTATAGCTGTTCATGGTATTATTAAAATCCTTCAAAATAGTAGAATGCCATTTATGCGGGATTGCGCAAGGCCAGTTAACAATAGTTTGACCTATAGTCTCTGATAAACTGCAACTACCATTTTTATACCCTAAACTCTCAACTCCATCCGGGCAACATATAATGGGTTCTCTAAACCATATCCAGTTCGTATCTACATAACGACTCATATTTCGTATGATATCATCATATTGTTCACACCTAAAAACAAATCTTAATGGAA
The DNA here is from genome assembly GCA_012513545.1 of Clostridiaceae bacterium. The sequence goes on along the minus strand of JAAZCB010000341.1, from coordinate 797 downwards.
CAATATCTATATTATCGGCAAAATAAGCTTTGGGTAGGCAAGTATCAAAACCTAACTGTTTGGCAATTTGTAGATAGCCTTCAAGTAAATTCTTTCGTCTCTTGCGTTCCGATTCCCATCGTTCTATTTCAAACAGACCCAACTTCGCTAAAAAAGGCGGCATTTTAGCCGGATAGGGATAATCCCCCGGATTAGAAATTAATGGATTACAGTAATCATTTTCTAGAAAAATCGAGTCAGAATAAAATGATTTTTTGACCATTTGTAGATATTCTAATATCATTACACGAGGATAATTAGCAGGATTGCAGTATTTTTTTTCAAATAGCATCCGCGAAAATAAACGATATTGATGTTCTTTGCTTAAGTGAGGTATTTTCTGGTTAATCGATTGTATTTTATTAAATAAATCTTTATCTCTGGTAAAAAGAAAACCTCCAATAATTGTGTTTATTGGTTTAGAATGATCAGTTGAGAAAATCGCTGCATCTCCCCAATTACCTACTTTAATTCCTTCGTAAGATGAATCAAGTGTAATAGCACAATCTTCAACAAGAAATATTCCTCGTTTTTTAGCCAAATTAGAAATGTTTTCTATATCACATGGAATACCAAACGAATGCTGGGCTACAATTAACTTGGTTTGCTTACTAATTTTTTTTTCAATTTCGTTTGCATCAGAACCAAAACAATCCTTATTAATATTAGTAAAAACTGGTTGAGCTCCAACTCTCAAAACTGCATTTACCATTACTGAACACGTAAAACCAGGTAAAATTACTTCATGTCCTGCATGT
>JAAZCB010000340.1 GCA_012513545.1 Clostridiaceae bacterium | reverse complement strand
CTAATAATACTTTAATTATTAAGAAATGGGCTGAAAATCAGGATCCAGAGAACTTAGCTTCTATTTCTGATACAGCTGTAGGTTCATCATTTTGGACTGCTCTTCCCCCAACAAGAAGTTTAGGATTTAATCTTCATGTAAGATTTTAAGAATGTCTGGTTTTTTAATAATAATTAAAAATTGAAATTATGCGTTATTTTAAAATATTTATTTTATTAATGCTTTCTATTGGAAGTATAATTTCCAGTTGCGATAAGGGTTTTGATGAACTTAATACTAACAAGATCGAACCTACTTCGATTGACCCTGAATTTATTATGAACGCTGCAATTTTGGCAGCAGAACCCCCTAGTGGAACTTCAGGTATATTATGTTATCATCTGGCAATCATTCAACAAATGGTAACTCCATTTGGAAGTTCATTGGCAGGAGGGAACTATAACATTTTTATTCCTGGCTCTGCCGCAACTACTTGGAATACTTTATATCCAGGTACTATAAAACACACCATTGATGCTATTGAGAAGGCAAAAACAGATGATAGACGCACTAACGTTTATAACCAAGCAAGAATATGGAAAGCATTTGCCTTTATGGTTTTAACAGATAATTATGGGGATATACCATATTTTGACGCAGGAAGAGGCTTTCTTGATGGGGAGTTTTCACCTAAATATGATACGCAAGAATCTATTTATATGGATATATTAAAAGAATTGGAAGAAGCATCTTCCGCTCTAGATCATACAGCGCCAACCTATATTATTGATATAATGTATGCTGGAAATATTGATCAATGGAAAAGGCTGGGCTATTCTCTCCTTTTAAGAGCTGCTATGCGACTCACAAAGGTTGCCCCTGATATAGCAGAAACATATGTTAAAAAAGCTGTTGCTGGTGGATTGATGCAATCTAACAGTGATAATGCTAAAATTCAGCATAGTATCCTATATAAGAATACCATTGCTAACCTGCTTGCAGCACGAGAAAAAGCAAATTATTACTTAGCAGAACCATTTGTAAATTTTCTTAAAGACAATAATGATCCACGACTTGCTGCTATTTCGATCAGGGCTCCCGAAGCAAAGAACCCCACTTATCTAGTCGCTAAATATCAAACTACAGATCCTTCACTGCAAGTTGGAATGCCTATGGGTTATGATGATGTATCGATAGCAAGTATATTCCCTACTTATGGAGTAACAAGTCTTTATGCTTTTTCACAAGCTAACCTAAATACTGTCCTTCAATTAACTTCTCCTACATATTTTGTTACCTATGCACAAACGCAGTTGCTTTATGCAGAGGCAGTTGTGCGGGGATGGGCTGAAGGTGATGCAGAAGAGCTTTTTGCTTCAGGAATTAGAGCTCACATGAATCAGATGTCAGATTTTAATTTCACAATAAATGATAGTGATATACAAACCTATCTGGATGCTAATCCTCTTGATGTTGCTAACGCATTAGAGCAAATCAATACTCAGTATTGGGTAGCATCTTTCCTTAATGGATGGGAAGGTTATGCTAATTTTCTCCGTAGCGGTTATCCTTCTTTAACAAAAAATCCTT
>JAAZCB010000339.1 GCA_012513545.1 Clostridiaceae bacterium | reverse complement strand
TCTTTTTAGTTTCAAGTTGTTTGTAGAAACCTTGTTTTCTTAGAAATCTAAACAGAGAAGCAGGATGGCGTATATATCCTTGATTAAGCCTCAGTTTTGTATAAAGTTCAATCATGGAGAGATCAAAAGATCGTCGTAGATAATTGTTAATCCATTGAATTTCTTCTTCAGTATGAGCGTTTGGGTGGGGTGTTAGTGGTTTGTGTGAGCTATCCATCAGTGACTCTTTGGTTCCATCAAATCGTTTCATCCACCTCATTAAAGAAGACTTTGAAATCTTATAACGACGAGTGATAAAGCTTATCTTGTATTGATTGGTGGCATAAAGTTTACAAGCATTGTATTTGGTAGATAAATCAAGTGGTAAATAGCGTTGAGTTTTTGTTATAGTATTCATGCGATGATTCCTTTCGAATGTTTGTTAATAACTTTATTCTACTTGGACTCATCGCTTTTAGCTATTAGGGAAGTCTCACATCAATTGTAACTCTACAAAAAATAAAAATCATTCATAATCTATTATTGTATTTGTATCAAAGTTGTGTTATCATTATAATAATAAGTAATAATTAATGATATCTACTATTAATATAGTATCTTCATAGAATCATTAATCCAAGTTAATTTCCGTATTTTTTAAAAAGCCTTAGAGAATTTACGATAAAACATCAGTCCTTCTTTGTTGAATCGAAGACCAGAAACATTATGAAATTTCACTAAAATGGAATTTAAATTAATAAAATGTTTTGTTTTTTCAAGTTTCTTCATCTTGTGAGTTTATCGTATCTACTTTGTTATAAATATTAAATCTATTACTCGTATGACGATTTCAACATAAAATACCACACAGTACCTTTCGCCAAAGTTAAACTATAAAAATAATTGCATGTGTAGATTACCATTTAATTTATCAAATCCTGAAATTTCAACTTCAGGTTAGAAAGGATAACAATATCTTATTTAGTAGATAATGAGGATAATCGTTTAGTATTTGTGGGGGATTCAGAATTAAATTTCCTTTTTATCGGTTACTTAACTTATACACCTAACCAAACAAAATTGATTGAATATCTAGATGATCGAGTTACAACGATGAATGTCCACCCATGCCACCTACTGTTAGTCCAAATTGTGCGACTTACTACTGTACTAGTTCAGTGTATTCAACTGTTATCAGTCCACAACCTGGTTGTTCTGCAATTGTTGGTCAAGCATGCGAATATTTGAATATACCATTCTCGCTTTCAGTAAGAATATTATATTTATTTTGCAAGTTTGGCGTTTTTCTTGGATGCAATATTTCTATTGAGAAAAAATGTGTAGATGGGTTTTGGGCTCCAGTATGTCCAAAGTAGGAGAAAGAACATGAGAGAGCATAATCACGTTAAGACAACTTTATTTTCCTTTTTTGTCGGTTTAGTTCCAGGTATAGTTTACCTTTATTTTTATATCAATGGTTATTTTGGTATTCCAATTTTTGGATGGGATTTTTTAGGATACTTTATTTTATATTGGGTAAATCCCCTAGCTTTATTAAGCATGGGACTCGTCGCAATTATCTTTAAGGCTATCTGGAAACGGCCCTATCACATTGAAAACTTAAACTTAAAATCATTCAAAAATTTATGTTTAGTTGTAACCGCTATTCTTACAATAATCATGGTCTATTTATTCTTTAGT
>JAAZCB010000338.1 GCA_012513545.1 Clostridiaceae bacterium | reverse complement strand
TGCATAATCCGGTTTTATTCGGCACTGATTCCGGAAACTATCCGGCAGGTGAATCCGGCGGTATTCGGCAGCCATTCCGGCCAACTTCCGGCATGTTTTTACCAATTTCCGGAAAGGGTGCCGGATAGTTCCAGAATCTCACTCTCTGATCAGGAAAAAGCGACGCATGCATTTCTTTAACCACGATTCATATTCCTTTCACAACATTTCAAAGAAAGGGTATGAACATGCCAAGGAGAAACACAATGCGTCGAATTCGAGAATGTTTGCGACTTTACTTCGAAAATAATATAAGTCAGTCGAAAATTTCTCATGCACTTAACATTTCACGAAGTACCGTTCAAGACTATATCTCAAGATGTGCAATTGCTTCATTGTCATATGAGGACATTTCAACCTTGTCTGATGAGGATCTTGAACGTAGGCTCTACAGTAAGCCAGAAATAAGTGCTACTTCGTCTGATAAGAACATGGATTGTAGTACTATTCACAAGGAACTTACAAAGTCAGGAGTTACCCTACGTTTACTCTGGGAAGAATACAAAAAAGAAAATCCTGATGGGTATTCGTATAGTCAGTTCTGCTGGTATTACCAGCAATGGAGAAAAACGCTGAGAGTTTATATGCGCCAGCAGCATACCGCAGGAGAAAGGGTATATGTAGATTATTCTGGCAAAAAACCTCATGTCGTGAATCGCTTCAACGGCCAAATCGTAGAGGTTGAACTTCTGGTACTATGCTGGGGATATAGCCAATACATTTATGCTGAAGCGCAACCGAGTCAAAAGCTTAAGCATTGGATTATGGGACATATCCGAGCGTTTGCATTCTTTGAATGTGTGCCTCAAATACTTGTACCTGACAATTATAAAGGTGCAGTTAAAAAAGCCCATCGCTACGATCCTGATATCAACAAGACTTATTCAGATTTTGCAGAACACTACGGAATTGGTGTCATTCCTGCTCGTCCCCGTCACCCAAAAGATAAAGCAAAAGTGGAAAACAGTGTTCTTATTGTGCAAAGATGGATACTGGCGCGATTAAGAAATCAGGTTTTTCATGATATTGATGAACTCAACAGAGCAATCAAAAGACTTCTTATTGAGCTGAACAATCGTAAAATGCAAAAGTTAAACAAAACCAGAAAGGAACTATTTGAAGAAATCGATAAACCAGCAGCACGCGCCTTACCTGAACATGCATTTGTGCTTAAAGAATGGTTTAATCCAACAATCAATTTTGACTATCATATCGATATAAACAAAAGATATTACAGTGTTCCCTGGCATTATTACGGGAAAAAAGTACAAGCATGTCTTGACAATGGTGTACTTACCGTATTTCATGGTGAAAAAAGGATTGCAATACATGATGAATTAACAAAAGATTATAGTTTTTCGACGGTCGCTGATCATATGCCACCAGCTCATCGAGCACAGCACGACTGGTCTTATGAAGTGCTACTAAAAAACGCACGCGCCATAGGACCTAAAATGGAAGCGCTTTGTAAAAAAATTATTGGTACCAAGGTGCATCCGCAACAGGGCTACAGGCCGTGCCAGGGGATTTTACGATTAGCTAAAACTTACGATAATGTACGGTTGGAAGCTGCTGCTGAAATGGCGTTGCTGTACAACTTTACACGTGTACAACAATTATCCGATCTACTCAAGAACAGAAAAGATATTCCAAGTGAGGAATGTACTGGCACCGTTGAAAATAAAGACAATGTCCGAGGGCAATCATACTACGAAACGAAAGAAGGATTGATATGATAGAAGAAACCATAAGAAAACTACAACAGATGCGCTTATACTCGATGTCTGAACAGATACGACAATTGATCGAATCATCACGATTTGAACAAATGAGTCCTTCTGCATTACTTTCATTTATTGTCGATGCAGAATATAACAAGAGAAACCAAAACAGAATCGAACGCCTGCTGCGGCAGGCATCCCTTAAGATCCCATCTGCCACTGTTGCTGATATACAGTTTTCTGCAAAAAGAAATCTCAACAGAGACGCTCTTGAGTATGTGCTCAATGGTGACTTTATCAAACAGCATAAAAATATTCTCATATCAGGAGCAACTGGTTGTGGTAAGACATTCCTGGCTTGTGCTATTGGACACTATGCATGTTTAAATGGTAATAGTGTCAAGTATTATCGGGTCCCAAAGTTCCTTGAAACGATCGCGGCAGAACAAGCAGTTGGGAACTACCTTAAAGTAATAGACAAACTGGGCAATGTACAGGTCCTTATACTTGACGACCTTGGTCCGGATGTGATGACTCGAAGTCAGCGCAACCACTTTCTTGAGATCATTGAGGAACGTTATCTGACAACATCAACAATCATTGCTAGTCAACTTTCACAGGAACAATGGTACGCAGTTTTTGGAGAATCTACCACTGCAGATGCTATCTGTGATAGATTATTTCATAACAGTTATAAAGTCGAATTAAAAGGAGAATCTATGCGAAAAACTACCACCTGATCCGGCACCTTTATTATACTTAAACCGATGCGTCGCTTCGCTCCGGATCAGGGTGCCGGATAGCGGCGGAATCGGGTGCCGAATAGACCGGAATACGCAAATGTTTAATTCTCTGTTGAAACAATAGATCCAATTTTATTTTTGACATAGAATATAGAACATTCCACAAAAATGAATCGGGACACAAAATGCCTTGTATTAACGATTAAATTTGCCAATCGATGAATATTTTTCGAAACGTTTGTTGATAAGTTTGGAAGGAGACCATGATTCAAATTTTTTAATATATTTTAAAACAGCAGTTTTAAGCACTTCTGCGGTTTTTTGTGGATTGGTATGCGCTCCTCCAATCGGCTCTTCAATAACTTCATCAATTACTCCAAGTTCAAAATGTGAATTAGATTTAATTTTCATTGCATTTGCGGCATCAGAAGCGAATGATGCATCCCGCCATAGTATTGTAGCACAGCCTTCCGGAGTGATTACCGAGTAAATAGAATGTGATAGCATTAATAATGCATCTCCAACTCCAATAGCCAATGCTCCTCCACTTCCACCTTCTCCCGTGACAACACAAATGATAGGTACTTCGATTTTTGCCATTTCTGTAAGATTTCGCGCTATAGCTTCAGCCACACATCGTTCCTCCCCAGCCAGACCTGGAAAAGCTCCCGTCGTATCAATCAGAGTGACGATGGGGAGATTAAATTTTTCAGCTAACTTCATCAAACGTAAAGCTTTTCTATATCCATCTGGATGTGGCATACCGAAATTGCATTTTATATTCTCTTCAACATTTTTTCCTTTGTTATGTCCTATCAGCATCACCTTTTTGTTTTCAAGGGTCGCAAAGCCGCCAATAAGTGCTCGGTCATCACTAAAACACCGATCGCCATGGAGCTCTATAAAATCGGTAAATGCGAATTTAATGTAATCACTCAACACGGGCCTGTTGGGATGACGAGCTACTTGTAGTGTCTCCCAAGATGTAAGATTCTGATATATCTCTTTTTTCTTTTCTGTAAGTCGTTGTTCTTGCTCAAGAAGTTGAGCCGTAATTAATTTATCTTTATCCCCATTTAAATCTCTAAGCTTTTCCACAGCTTTTTCCATTTCAACTATTTGCTTCTCAAAGTCAAATTCATGTTTCATATGCGAGCTCCTAACGATTGTAAAAGACGGTATTTAACTTAGATTTTATTTTAGATCTTTTTCTATTCGATTGTTCATTACATTACGAATACGCATTCAATCAATGCACCTGCTTCAGCTGTATTTAAATCGTTCACTGTTGTATATGATGCCAAAGTGTCCTCTGTAAAGATTAAGTAGTACAAATATGAAAGGCAATCGTTTTTACCTATACTGGCATTTGTTTTTGCTATTTACATAAAAAAGTGTTCAATTATAAATCATTACCTTCGGAAATGGAAAATTTTATTAAATATTTATTCTGATATTATATCCTTAACTTCCATCAAGAAACCAAAAAACATAGCACTAATGACAGTTCATGTTTATTATTTCACCTTTGCCAATCACTACATCTTCCTTGAACCTGTTTTTTATGGCTTTACCATATTGTTAATGTGTGACCATTAACATCTATAATTTTTAAAGGAATGGTTGAAGTAGCAGGAGTAAATAAGTCATTGATTGAATCTCTGTTATTCACAAATTTAATTCATTCGTATACTGCCATATTATCATCAAATTACTTCTTTTACGAATATTAATGATTTATTAATATACATTTTAATTAAACTTTCTAGGGCCTTATTTTTTCTCTTCTTATGCCGTTTCAAAATAACTTACATTTCTTCAACTGTAATTATTTTTCTGAATTCGTTAGATTTAAAGCAACACACGTGATATTGGAGCTGAATATTTGATAATGTATATTCCTCTTACGATTACTAAAATAGATGTACGCTTAGAAACCTAAAGAATAATATTCTATAATATAATTCATTTGGGCCTTACTAAAAATGATTTAATCAAAATTTCAGCTATCTGTACGATAGATATTCTATGACATTTGCCTAACATGCTGATTATGGTAAATAGGCAAAAAGGTGTTTGCGGACACCTAACCAGCGTTAACGAGAAAAGAGAAATTTCACAAACGAACAGATACTAAAACAGTGCTTTGAAAAAGACTTATTTAGTTTGTCATTTTTACTAATCATGTATACAGCGTCACGGCCGGACCTGACTGCTGTGGGAATCCCTCCACCGGGTTCAGTCCACTGTCCGGCCATCCGGAAGTTTTTCAGACGGGGGAGAGTCTTGGGAACACGGGTCTTGAGGTTTTTTATGGTAGGTGTCCATCCCTCGTAGGCAGCTTGCCAATTCCCGGTAATGTGGAGTGTCGTCATGGGCGTGGTCACATCTGTAACTTCGATTTTCCCTTTGGATAGTGGATACACATCCTCCACAGCTTTCTGAACGACCATAGCGTATTCCTCTTTGAATCTCCTGTATGTGTTCCTGTCATTGGAGATGGAAACTTGACAACGTAGTATCTTTGTAAAGCAATACACTGTGTTCCCATGATTTGCCATCTGATGAAACCGCAATGCACCCCTGATCTCCCGCAGTTACAAACATTTTGCCATTGCTGCAAATGTCGTTGAGATTGGAAGTAATCGATGTAGTGCACTTAACCCATTGCTTTTCCGTATCCGAAAATACAGCAATATTACCCGAGTTTCCCACCGAAACTGCAGCAGACAATGAGATTGCAGTTGCGCTGACTGTAAAATCCTCAGATTGAAACCATCGCTTTGCCACAAGGAAGGTATCCAATACGGATGTTCCGTTTATGGTATATACAGCATAGGAATCTGAATTTAAAAGTTTTCCATAACCATATAAACATCTTCGGGTATCAAGATTTGTATGAAAAGTGAACGGTTGCCACTGGATACCATCTTCTGAAAAGGCCAGCCCCCAACCTCCACATGCAATAAATTGCTCTCCTGTCCATAATACCTTTCGAATATTTAATAATGATGGAAGCTCGATTGTATCCCAATTGGTTCCATCTGCAGATGAAATTACAAATACATTGAGCTTGCCACTTCCATCCGGATTTTCGGTAGTGTATTCCCCGCATGCTACAATTCGGGCAGGACTGCTGGCTATGGACCAAAGTCTGATAAAATCTTTAGAAAGATCTTCATAATCTGGAATCCAGACAGTACTTACAGGAGACTGACTGACCTTAGGAGAAAATCTGGCGATTTTATGTGAAACCTCAAATGGAGTATTAAAAGTATCAATAAAAAAGATCGACTGATCAAAGTATGTTAAGGAATCGTCATTAAAAACGACATTGCTTTTTGCTTCGAATGTCTGCAATAAACTGTTGGTAAGAAAATAAGAACCTGCATTCCCGCTTTTTATTAATAGCATCGTATCAAGCTTTTTAATCGACTTTAAATCATCAGAAGCAGGAAACGGAACCTGAATCCATGTATATCCATCATGCGATTTCAGGACTGTTCCGGAATCGCCTACGCAGACATACTGATCACCGGTCCAGACTATTGCATTCAGATTGTGCTTTGTGGCTCTCTGCCACATGCTGTAACCATCAATCACCATTAAACAAAACAAGAAAACGAAACATCCTGTAAACTTTGACATCGGTAACCTCCATTTTCGACCTATCAAGAAATTAATTAATTTTGTAACTACTCAGGTATCTGATGTAGAAAATAACTTAAATAATACTATGATTCGGGTGATTTGCATGATTAATGTGATAAAGATTAGATGTGGTAGAGTTATATGTTAAGGTCGAATCAGTGATTACATTTTAATCGTTTCCCTGCTTGCAGAGCTTTCAATATTGCTCTTATCCCCTTCCGGAAATCCCCCTTCGGGGGAATCTAGGGGGTTTCCCGACCCTCGGTATAGCCTGCCCATATTAGATTTCTGAAGTTGCAGTCATGGAAAAAGATAAAACTTATGACCTATATAGCCCAAAAGAGGGTAAAATATCAGTCCTGGAAACCGGGGCACATTAGATCAAGGTTCCGGGAACCAAAAATGGATGGCCGGAATAGTCTAAACCCTTTATTTGAAGAATTGTGGAATGTCTGAACTTTGATTAGTATGATTACTTTGATTGGGACAATGATAGGAGGAATGAGATAAGTAGCCTTATTAATAGAACATAAGCATCTGAAAAGTGTTCTGAGAAATCAAATTAATCACAGTAATCAAAAGAATCATAGTTAGCGAAGCAAGTCGCAGCCATAACCTAAAGGTCTGTGCGGTTAATGTCAAACAAATCGATATAGTAAAAACACCAGATATTCTTGCCTGAAATATTCCCTGCTTATTTCCATAACTTTCCAGTATATTATTAAAAGTATTCATCCATTAATCGACCCATTCAATCTATGAAGGTTTATGATGAAAAGACCAAAACATGCTCACATCATTGCTTTGGTTTTAACGTTAACTCAGGCTTTATTTGCTGTAACCAAGAGACCTTTCAATTTTGTAATAGGTGTAAATGGCAATTTTAAAGAAGCCATGGCCGCCGCTGCCGCATCATCGGCTGAGCGTTTTTATCTCTTTTTTCCCGATGGAGAATATGATGTAGGAACTCTTACCGGCAATTCCAACCAGATGACCACATTTTCCGTTTCAAATGTCTCATTTATCGGACAAAGCGCTGACAAAACCGTCATTTTTAATAAATCGATTGATGAAGGGATAAGTATCACTTCGACTCTTCATTTTAATAAAGCAAATAATCTTAGATTCTCAATTCCAGATCAGGAAGAAAATCTGGAATGAAAATAAAGAAATAAAGCAAACAATTTTATAAATACTAAAGAAATCATTCATACTTTTAGCTAAAGAAATAATGGACTTCCTTTAATTGCCGCCTGTCCCGACTGTAAGTCCCGAT
>JAAZCB010000035.1 GCA_012513545.1 Clostridiaceae bacterium | reverse complement strand
CGAGATTTTTAGCTATTTCCTCAGCTGCTGCTTCTGACAAAAAGTAAGCAAAGTTAACATCACTATAAAATACACTCATATCAAGTGAGCTCATAGTCACGGCAATCAGGGACACTCCCAGCAACGATAATAATATGATTATCAAAATGGATACAACCAGAGTAGAGCCGTTATTGTTTTTATAAACAGTCTTTATAGACTTTATTACATTTTCAATTCCATACAACATAAATACCACCCATTACTCTTAAAAATATAGTCTATAGACCATAAAGAGTCTGCCAACTTTATTTTTTGACACTGGAAATCAGTCTTGCCGCTGTATCACCGTCTTTTTCAACAACAAGCTCGATCTTATATAGCACATTTGAATAATCAATACGGCTGGCAGTAATTCCATCGTATGTAAAAAATGGCTTGCTACCTGTATTTTGCAGAATAGCCCTGTCTTTTTCATCATCAATAATATAAAAGTATACTTCCCTGTTCCTGTCTATTTGCTCAAGGTTGACTTTAAGCCGGAAAAGACTTTCGCTATTGTCAATATACTGTATTTTAACTCTTAGTGCTTCCTTTGTTGCCGGTTTATAATCTGTCTTAAGGTCAGAAGCTGCCTGGTTGTAGAATTTAAAACAATAATTTGCTGCATTTTCACTTATGTCAACACTGTAAACCACAGGAGCCTCCTCCGATAATAAGACATAGCTGCTTCCTTCTAAAATTACTTTGTTTGAAGCTATTGTATATGTCATATCAAAGTCAATATTATTAATATCTTCATATTCATACCTCTCGAGCAACGGTGGATTGGTGCCCTCTTCAAACAGTATCCTGTATTTTACAATATAACCGTCATAAGTTCCGTATTCAAGGAAAGCCGCATCAGAGTCATTACCAGCTTTTGTATTCAAAAATTCCGGCATTGCTTTAATTTCTTCCATAACCTTTTGTGCAAGAGACGATGCATATAAAATTTCATTTGACAACGCGTTGTTATTAGTTGATGCAACAAAGGTTCCAAGAAAAGGTGCTGCAACAACTGTTAAAATTAATAGAGTTACCAGTAATTCAACTAATGAAATACCTTTATTATTTTTTAGGATTAATCTTGTGAAATTTTCAAAAGAGTTCTGCAATATCATATAAACCACCCTATACAATATACGAAACGGTTAAATAATAGCACTATTATGTCTACAAAAACTAATGCATTACTTGTACTTCACCTCAATGGTTCCGTCTTTTTGCCCTATCCTTATTCTTGGCCTTCCCGTGTCGTCATTGACTACCTCAACCGTAAGCTTTCTACTGGTTTTATTGATAAGTGAGATATCTACACCAGATATATCCTTTTGTGAAATCCTTCCAGTTGAATCAATCAGGAGTCTTATTTCTCCCCCAACAGGTCTGAACTCTTCAAGCAATTTATACTCTTTATCTGGAAAAGCTTCTTGCTCTGTTTTAAACTTACATAATAATTTACCATTATTTTCTTCTACATAAAGCTCAACTCTTTCAACTTCTCTTTTATCGCCATATATAACCGGTATTTTTGAACCGGCAGTATCGGAAACAAGATTCCTTCCTACAATTGAAAGAGTCGGAGTTGACATACCCTCTCTAAATGGCATTGCTCTCATGGCAAAGTCATAAAAGGCTGCATCAGGATTTGAGTCTTCAATATTGCCTTTCTTTGTATTATCGCCATTCGCTATTGCATTTAAAGGTTCAACATAACCCTCATAGGAATTAAAAATACTGTCTTTGCTAACCTCTGTTGAAGGTTCAAATTCAGAGTCATTATAAGGTGCCTTGCTGTCATATATACCCAGGAATTTCAGTTGAAATCCGGCCGCAAGAATGTCATCATTACTTTTATTTATCTGTGTATTATAAAATACAACCCTTTTTTCCAGGTTCATAATATTTTTAAAAAACTTTTTATCTGACTGTTTGTTCCTTTAGCGGAAATATCCAAGGTTAGTGAAAAACCTTTTCCATCTGTGAACTGATTTTTTTCGGTAGCTTTAGCCTTATCAGTATTTTTAACACTATCAATATTCAAACCCATTTTATCCATTGCAGCGCTTAATTTCTTATCTGTTATCACAGTTGGAGTAATAGCATCGGATGTCTTTTTAACACCTGCAACAGTATCTTCTTCGATTTTGGCCTCTGATTCGGCAGAAGCTCTAGTATTACTTGTTTTTTGATTACTTTCTGTTTTTTGTTGAACTGCGTTGCCTGCTTCTGGAATCTTCTCAGTATCGGAATATTTAATGGTTTCAATCTGAAGTCCTGCATTTTGTGCAGCATCTCTTACGTTTATCAATATTTCATCATGGTTGAATCTTGGCGGAAACATGACTCTTATTTTATTCAACTTCTCATTGAGAATCTTAAGTTCACTGTCAATACCCTGTATATCTGAATCAATTGCTAAACCACTATCAACAATAACTTGATTCCACTTAACCTCTTCTCTTATTTTTTTAATATCATTAATTTCTCTGGAATAGTAGAAGTTATAGAACAGAGCAGAAAAGACCAAAAATCCCAATAAAAAAAGTACTCTTTTATCCTTTGCGATTCCTTTCATTTTATCACTTCCCTGCTTTAATGTAGACTTTTATATCAAAGAAGCAGTTAAACTTTGTACTAAGGCCTTCTTTAATTGTATCTGATTCCTTTTTGTTTTCTGATGAATTAACAGAAACCTTGCTGACCGAAACTATATCAGCACCGCTAAAATATCCTTCTTTCCTAAGTCGGCTTATAAAAGCTGCTATATCATTTTCTGATGCCGCAGAGCCTGTTAACATAATCTCCACATCATTTTCCGTTGTGTTAGAAGTCTTAAAATTCAAGACAACCATTCTTTCTGGCATATTTAACTCAATTTTCTCCAATATTGTCAGCAAATTAACTCCATGGTGTGACAATCGCACAGCTTCGAGCTCCCTCATATCAACCAATTCCTTTATATAATCAAGCTGAACCATTCTCTGCATTTTTAAGGTTGCTTCATTTGCATTGTCTTCGAGTAAATTGAGTTTTTCAATAAGAGTCTTTTTAGTCAATACCGGAGTGACTGTAAGAAAGGCAATTAACGCCAGGTAGATTAACCCAAACAGAATGTAGTATAATCTCCTTTGCTTGCGTTTAATATTTATATAGTAACTCTTTGGTACCAGATTGAGATCCTTCAATGTATACCCCACCCTTAAGGAAGTAACTTTACTTTTGTCCTGTAACTGCTTTGAAGGTTTATTACATCACTCTTTCCTGTTCTTACACTAATACCTATTTCTATTATCCAGCTGTCATAGTTTTGAATTTCTTGTACTGCACTAAACGCTACAACTTCTACTTGAGGATTATCCAATACATTTATGCCGTTCCTTTTTAGAACTTTAAGATCTTTAAAATATGTGTAAATCAATTCATTCTCCGGAAAGTAGCCGGCATCTTTTATAACAAGTATATATCCATTAGGGTCAGCTGCTTCGGTATACTCGTTTTCATACATTCTCAAATCTTCAATAATTTTTTCCATTATTATCCTTGAGCTTTCTTTTGCCAGCATATTATCATTTTCAATGAAATAGTATCTGTAACCTGTATTAATTACAAGGTAAACAGGTGACATAATTATACACAATATGGCGATTGAAACCAGAAGCTCCGTTAAAGTTGTACCTTTTTGACCAATTTTCCTCATATTTAAGCTTTCCTTTAGCAATAAAACTCCTATTTGCTCCTTACAATGCCACCAAGGGCACTAGCCAGATAAGGAATATCTTCTTTAAATTGCTCCTGGCCTTTGCCACCCCTATATTCTATGTAATCCAAGAAAGTATACAAATGTTCAACAGGTATCCCGAAATAATTACTCAAATAACTGTCAAACCCCTTAAGTTTACTTCCACCGCCACATAAAAATATTTTGTCCAGCCTGTTATCAGTGTTTCTTGAATTGTAGAACTCAAAAAACCTGCTTATGTCATTAATAATTCTGTTTACTTCAGTTTTAATAACTTTATTTGTTTGTGCAAGACTACCCTTCTTAATTGCTGCTTCTTCATCATAAGCGATATAGCCGCTTTTTATCTTAAAATCCTCTGCTTTATCCAGGTCCATATTAAGATGCTTTGAAATCATTTCATCTATGTCACAGCTCCCGTTAAGAAGAATACGGTTAAACCTTAACTTCCCTGCAGAAAATATATAAACACCTGTTGTATTTGCCCCCATATCAATTACTGCAAATTCATCGGGAAGCTTATTGTTATTTATAACAAGTGTCTTTTTGTCACCATAAAGAAGTTTGTTGATACTGTTTGCCGGTATATCTATGGCAGCAATCTCCATACCCAGCTTACTGGGTACCTCCATATAAATATCCAACTGATTATTTGGAACTGCAACAAGTAAAACCCTGATAAATAAGCCATCTTCATTATCAAATTCTTCCTGAACTTTAAAATCCAGGTTGTAGCTTTGAAGCTCTACAGGAAAATATTGCGGGGCTTCAAACTCCAGTATTTTTTCAATTTCCTCGTCAGTCGACCTGGGTAACTGAATATCCCTTGTAATTACTCCTGTGCCGGTTATATTAATAACCAGGTTTTTCTCTCTGATTTTATTCATTTTTAAGACACCATTTATAAAACCTGTCAGTATGTCAATATTGATGATTTTTCCATCATCTATTGCATGCTCAGGTGTCTTTTCAATAAAATATTCGTTTATAAACAATTTATTCTTTTCAATTCCACCATGAAGAATTTTAGTATTTTTGCTTCCAAGATCCAAAGAAAGGAATTTT
>JAAZCB010000337.1 GCA_012513545.1 Clostridiaceae bacterium | reverse complement strand
GGTACAAAGAGAATGTATGAAATACTCGAGAGAATCACCGGCGGCAAGGGTGAAGAGGAAGATATCGAAAAGCTTGAGATATTGGCTAAAAATATCAGGGCATCGGCGTTGTGCGGACTTGGGCAGACAGCACCAAATCCGGTTTTAAGTACACTGAAGTATTTCAAAGACGAGTATATTGCCCATGTAAGGGATAAGAAATGTCCGGCAGGGGTTTGTAAGTCAATGATGTCGTATGTAATTCATGCAGATGCGTGCAAGAGCTGCGGAATTTGTGCCAAACAGTGTCCTGTAGGGGCTATAAGCGGTGAAAAGAAAGTACCTTATGTTATAGATCAAAATAAATGTATTAAATGTGGCGTGTGTATGGAAAAATGTCCATTCAAGGCCATATTTAAGAACGTTTAGTGGAAGGAGAGTCTAACATGGAAATGGTTAATATTACGATAGATACCCGCAAGTTACAGGTGCCGAAAGAATATACCGTTTTGGAAGCTGCCAGGTTTGCAAATATAGACATACCAACTCTTTGCTTTCTTAAGGATATAAATGAGATTGGTGCCTGCCGTATGTGTGTTGTTGAAGTTAAAGGTGCAAGGAGCCTTCAGGCGGCTTGTGTATATCCGGTATCGGAAGGTTTGGAAATATTTACACAGTCACCGGCAGTAAGGGAAGCTAGAAAGGTTACACTTGAATTAATTCTGTCCAACCACGAAAAGAAGTGTTTAACCTGTGTAAGGAGCAGAAACTGTGAGCTTCAAAAGCTTGCAGAAGACTTGAATATCCAGGATATCAGATTTGAGGGTGAAACAACAAAATTGCCTCTTGATAATTTTTCACCTTCCATAGTAAGAGATCCGAACAAATGTGTGTTATGCAGGCGTTGTGTCAGTATGTGCAAGAATGTTCAGGAAGTTGCTGTTATTGATACAAACGAGAGAGGCTTTAAGACAATTGTATCCTCTGCCTTTAACAAATCACTCAATGAAGTTCCCTGTGTTATGTGCGGGCAGTGTATAAATGTGTGTCCTGTAGGTGCTCTAAAAGAAAAGGACGGAATTGAAAAGACCTGGAGCGCACTTGCAAACCCGGATCTTCATGTAGTTGTTCAGACTGCGCCTGCAGTAAGGGTTGCTATTGGAGAAGAATTTGGAATGCCTATAGGTACCAGGGCGACAAGCAACATGGTTGCAGCATTGAGGCGTCTGGGCTTTAAGAAAGTATTTGATACTGATACAGCAGCCGACCTTACAATTATGGAGGAAGGTACGGAACTTATTAACAGGATTAAAAACGGAGGCAAATTGCCGCTTATAACTTCATGCAGCCCAGGCTGGATAAAGTTCTGTGAGCATAATTATCCTGAGTTTTTAGATAATTTATCAAGCTGCAAATCGCCGCATGAGATGTTTGGTGCGGTTTTGAAATCGTATTATGCACAGAAGATGGGAATTGACCCTGCAAAAGTTTTTGTTGTATCGGTAATGCCGTGTACTGCAAAGAAGTTTGAAGCCCAAAGACCGGAGCTCTCTTCAACAGGATATCCGGATGTTGATGTGGTTCTTACTACAAGGGAGCTTGCAAGAATGATAAGAGAGGCAGGTATTGACTTTAAGGATCTGCCGGAAAGACACTTTGATGACCCTATGGGGGAAGCTACAGGTGCTGCGGTTATATTCGGAGCGACCGGTGGAGTTATGGAAGCAGCGTTAAGAACGGTTGCAGAAATATTGACCGGAAAGTCTATAGAGGAAGTAGAATATAACCAGGTCAGAGGTGTTGAAGGAATAAAAGAAGCAACTATCAAAGTTGGCGACCTTACACTTAAGGCTGCTGTAGCTCATGGATTGAGTAATGCAAGAAAGCTGCTTGACAAAATAAAAGCAGGAGAAGCAGAATATCACTTTATTGAAATAATGGCTTGTCCTGGAGGATGTGTAAACGGAGGAGGTCAGCCAATTCAGCCCTCAGAAGTGAGAAGCTGGATTGATTTAAGAACTGAAAGGGCTAAGGCAATTTATGAAGAAGACAGGGAATTGCCAATTAGAAAATCCCATGAAAACCCCAAAATCAAAATGCTTTATGATGAGTTCTTTGGTGAACCGGGAAGTCATAAGGCCCATGATCTTCTGCATACACACTATCATGCAAGGGAAAATTATCCAGTAGATAAATAATAAGCATCCTTTAAAAGCCGGACTTTATTATAAGTCCGGCTTTTAAAAATGAACCTTCCTTATATGGATTATCCGTAATACCCCGTATAAATCATGAATGTAATAGAAGAAATCAGGAAAATGGAAGAAATTAAAAAAGTATTGTATAAATGCTGATTATGAAATAAAATAATATATAACATAATTTTGCAGCAAATGTACATTGTCATACAGTAGAGTTATATCTTGAAATACTCTGGAATTTTCCGGACTAAATAAATTGATCGTCCTGTTATTCTCTGATAAATAAGTTTATGTTGCAGAAAATAAATATATGAAGTGCACTATTTTGTAATAATTGTACTGAATATGATGAAAATTTTACTAATGATTACTTAAAACGGAGGTATTATGAAGGAAATACATGTTGTTGGGGCTGCAATAACAGACGGAAACCTTGTACTGGCTGCACAGAGATCTGATAAAATGAAATTGCCGTTAAAGTGGGAATTTCCTGGTGGAAAAATTGAAAAAAACGAAACCCATCAGCAAGCATTAATGAGAGAGATTTATGAGGAGTTGGGAGTTCGTATAAGGGTAGATGACTTTTTAGCTGACGGATATTCAATAATGGAGGACAAAAAGATTATTCTATTTGTGTATAATGCCAGCATTGTTGAAGGAATTCCAAAGGCAAAGGAACATACACAGCTTAAATGGGTAGAAATCGATAAGATACTCGAGCTTGATTGGGCGGAAGCTGATTATCCGGTTTGCAAAGAATTGCTTAAAATTTTAAAGGGTTATGAGAACCGATAAGGGGAAATGATATGCTACAGATTGATAATCTTTCAAAGAGCTACAGCAAAGGAAACGTTAAAGCAGTTGATGGTTTGAATCTTCACGTGAAACCAGGTGAAATATTTGGATTTTTAGGTCCAAATGGTGCAGGAAAAACAACTACAATTAAGATGATCGTTGGACTGTTAAACCCAGACAGCGGAAACATAAGGATTAATAGTTTCGATAACCGGAGCCAGTCATTGGACGCAAAACGCAGAATCGGTTATGTCCCGGATAATCCGGATGTTTATGAAAAACTGACGGGTCTGGAGTATTTAAACTTTATGGCTGATGTTTACGGAGTGGACAAAAATGAGAGAAGAGAAAGGATCGTTTATTTTCTTGATATGTTTGGACTCACTGACGCTGCTGGCAGTATAATAAAAAGTTATTCCCACGGCATGAAACAAAAAATAGTACTGACAGGTGCCCTAATACATAATCCTGATCTTTGGGTTCTCGATGAACCAATGGTTGGACTCGATCCTAAGTCTGCACATCTTTTAAAAGAGCTTATGAGAAAACACTGTGATAAAGGCAGTGCTGTCTTTTTTTCAACACATGTGCTTGAAGTTGCTGAGAGACTGTGTGACAGAATAGGAATAATAAATAAGGGCAAGCTTGTTGCCATAGGTACTCTTGATGAGCTTAAAAAGGGTGACAATGCCGACACCCTGGAAAATATTTTCCTGGAGTTGACTGAATAATGAGAATGCTTTTGAAACTGATAAGACTGAATCTTAATGTTAATTTTGGTATTTCTGTTTTGAAGTACAGGTTCACAAAAGAGAAAAAGAAGTTATGGGAGCCTTTATTGGTTATATTAAGTGCTGCTATGGGCATAGGCACACTGCTGTTTTTCTTTTCTATTTTTATGTTTGGCTCATTTTACATGTTCAGGCAAAACGGCCAGGGTGAAGAGATAATTCTTGCAGTATCATTTTTAGGTGCTCAGTTTTTTCTTCTCTTCTTTGGCATCTTCCATATTCTGTCGGCTTTTTATTTCTCAAAGGATATGAATTTTTTAGTTGCTTTACCGATAAAGCCATATCAGATTTTGGGAAGTAAGTTTATAACCATAATGGTTAATGAGTACCTTATTGCACTTCCCCTGATGATACCGGCTTTATTTATTTATGGTATCGGAATGAATGCAGGTGTATTCTACTGGCTGAAGGGAATCATATGTGTACTTATGGTACCGGTTATACCTCTTGCCATATCATCTTTTCTAGTTATTCTCCTTATGCGTTTTATAAACATAAAAAGAAGCAAAGACGTAATTGTCGTGGTTATGAGTTTTGTTGGGCTTTTTGTTGGACTTGGTATAAATTTTTATTTTCAGAGGATGATGAATGGAGAGAAGGCAAACTTCGATAGTATTATTCAAGCACAACAATGGCTGATTGGAACTATAGGAAGAAGATTTCCTCCAAGTATCTGGGCAACCTACGCTTTATCAAAGCAAGGTCTGGAGGCTTTGGGATATTTCCTTCTTTTTGTAGCGGTTTCTTCATTGTTATTTGCTGTCTTGTTATGGACAGGGAACAAAGTGTTTTATAAAGGACTTCTGTCTGGTGAGGATGCTTCACGCAAAACAAAGGCATTGTCTCTGGAAAAAGATGGGGATAAATATATGAAAGCTTTAAGCCCTTTATCAGCATTGTTCTGGAGGGAATGGAAGCTGTTACTTCGTACGCCTGTGTTTATGATGAATGGTCTTGCTGGAATAATTATGATGCCGGTTATGGCTGTAATGACGGCAGTTGTTCAGGAAGAAAGCTCCATCGATAAGGTTGTCAGCTTTGCAGGGGACCCGCAAAATACTGTTTACGTGGGACTTGGAGGATTGGCATTGATGATTCTTGCTTCGAGTATGAACATTGTATCTTCTACTGCTGTATCAAGAGAGGGACAGACTTTCTGGATATCAAAAGTAATTCCTGTTTCTCCTAGATTGCAGGTAATGGCTAAACTGATACATGGTTTGGTAATCTCGTTTATAGGTATTCTTATAATTGGAATAATTATGGCAGCAGTTTTAAAGTACTCTCTGGTAAAGCTTCCTATACTGATTATTCTGGCAATCATGGGGGCTTTGGTAATTATAATACTCGATCTGATTATTGATCTGATTCATCCTAAACTCGATTGGACAAACCCGCATGAAGCTGTTAAGACCAATTTGAACGGCTTGTTCGGCTTGATTGCAGCAATGCTTTTTATGGGCGTTGAAAGTGTAATTGCAGTATCAATGGTGCTGATGAAACTACCTGAATTCTCAATTTATTCAGCATTATTCATGCTGGATGCTGTCATTCTGGTTCCGGGATTTATAACACTTACAGGACTGTCCGCGAGAAGGTACAAAAACATTGAAATGTAATTATTAAGCCTTTAGGATATAAGGATTGATAGATTTGTAGCCAAAGTTATGGAGGTATATAATGGGAATATATAAACTAATAAAATCCAGAACAAGTATTAGGACATATAAAACGGACCCAGTACCTTTAGATGTTGTTGTAAACGTAATTGATGCTGCAAGAATGGCTCCGTCATGGGGAAATAAACAGTGCTGGAGGTTTATAATTGTAGATAGCAATGTTGGCAGAAACATTATAGGCAAAGCCTCAGGTCAGAACAATATTGCCAAAGCATGTATGGATGCTCCTTATGTAATTGTGCTGTGCTCATATATAAGGGAATCAGGATTTAAGAACGGCCTGGAGTATTTTATGTTTGACAGTGGACTTGCTATGCAAAACCTGGTTTTAGCAGCTGAAGCAGAAGGACTGTCCACCTGTATTGTCGGGTGGTTTGATGAGGGAGCTATAAGGGCGGTATTAAATATACCGAAGGAAGTAGCTATAGTTGCTTTTACGCCCCTTGGCTATGCTGCTGAAAG